>VGZG01000002.1 GCA_016872675.1 Planctomycetota bacterium | reverse complement strand
CGGCAGCGAGCCAGGCAGGACCGCGCAACGGCGCACGAGATCGGCCGGCAGGCGGCGCGCGACGGCGACGAGCAGCGGCACTGCGGCCACGTCGCCGAGCGCAGCCGCGCCGTGCAAGGCGCGCCACCGGCGCTCGTCGCGCTCGGCCGGCGCCAGCCCCACCGCCCGCTGCTCCGCGTCGCTGCGCAGCAGCAAGCGCGCGAACGGCGCCGCCGGCCGGCGACCGACCAACGCCTCGATGAACGGCGCGTCGTCGGCAGTCGTGCGCACCAGCGGCCACAGCGCGCGCACGACCCCTTCGTCGCCGCCGCCGACCACCGCCAGCGCCGCCGGCCGGCAGAAGCGGCCGTCGACCGTGCCCGCCTGCTGCAAGCGCACGAACAGATCGCGCGCCAGCTCGGGGCCGAGTTCGCGCCGGCGCGGCAGGAACAGCGCGACGGTCTCGCCGACGCCATCGCCGCGCGCGAGCCACTCGCACAAGGCCGCGCTCGGCACGCTGTCGATGGCGCGATCGAGCAGCTTGGCGAGCCGTGCGCGGCTGGCGTCGGGATCCGCCACCGGCGCCGCAAACGCGAGCACGGCCGGCGACATCACGCGCGCCGACACCAACGCCGCGAACGCCGCATCGCGCGCCGCAGGCTCGTCGAGCAACGCTTCGACGCGCGCCGCCCGCACCGGCGTCGCCAGCAGCGGCGCGGCGTATGGCAGCCAGCGCGGGTCGACCGGGTTGGAGGCGTCATCGAGCGCGGCGGCGACGCGGTCGACGACGAGTTCGGGCCGCTGGTCGTGCACGTGCCGCAGCAGCGTCGCGCACGCCGGCTCGGGCAGCTGCAGCGCGAGGCCGAGCAGCGCCCGCACGCCCAACGGCGACAAGCGGTCGAACACGCGCAGCGCTTCGTCGAGCGGCAGCGCGCCGGCGAAGACCTCCTGGTGCAAGCGGCCGACGAGCCCGTCGGCGATGCGCGCCGGCAGCACGCGCCGCGCCGCCGCGACGCCGTCACCGGAGGGCTCCGCGAGCAGCGCCTGGAGGAACGCGTCACGATCAGCCGCCGTCCATTCGCTGCTGCGCGCCGCGAGCGCGCGACAGCGGTCGTCGGCGCTGCGTTCGGGACGCGCGGCCCAGCGCGCCAGCCAAGCATCCACCGACGGCCGCGGCGCGATCGCGAGTTCGTCGAGCAGCCGGCGCGCGGCGGTCAGCTCACCGTCGAGCGCCGCGAACCACGCTTCATCGAGGGCGACGCGGTGCCGCACCAGCGCCGCCGCCGCCAGTGCGACCCGTTCGTCGGCGGTGACCAGCGCGGCGACGCCGGTCACCGGGTCGAGTCCGCCGGCGGTCACCAGCAGGTGCAGCGCGGCGATGCGGTCGTCACCTGGGCGGTTCGCGTCGCGCGCCGTGTCGCGGTTTGCGCTGATCACGTCCTGCGCGGCGAGCCCGGTGGTGAGCAACGCCGCCAACGCGCCGGCAGGCAGCGAGAACGTCATCGCAGTTCCTCGGCGATCGCCGCCGGCAGGTCGCGCGCGATCAGCCCCGCCTCCCCCACGCGCCGCGCCACGCGGTCGCCGGCGCGGCCGTGCACGTGCACGCCGAAGCACGCGGCGTCGTACGCCGCAAGGCCCTGCGCGAGCAGCGCGCCGAGCAGGCCAGCGAGCACGTCGCCGCTGCCGCCAGTCGCCATTCCCGGATTGCCGGTGCGATTCTCGAACGTGCGGTCGCCATCGCCGACGAGCGTGCGGTGGCCCTTCAGCACGACGATGCCGCCCGAGCACGCAACCAACGCGTCGAGCGCACCGTTGCGGTCTTCTTGCACCGCCGCGGCGTCGCTGCCGAGCAGCCGGCCCGCTTCGCCGGGATGCGGCGTCAACACCACCGGCACGCGCGCCGCGAGCGGCCGCTGCAGCGGCGCCAGCACGTTGAGCGCATCGGCGTCGAGCACGATTGGGCCGCGGGCAAAGCGCAGCACGGTGGCGACGAGTCGGCGCGTCGCCGGCGACTGCCCGAGGCCCGGCCCGACGACGACGGCATCAGCCCGTCCAAGTGCGCGGCGCAGCTCGGCCGGCGTGCGCGCGACCGTCGTCGCGCACGGTTGCGCGCTGGCGACCAACGGCTGCAGCGCCGCTGGCACGCAGGCCTGCACGAGCCCGGCCCCAGAGCGCAGCGCCGCAGTCGCGCACAGGATCGCCGCGCCGAGCATGTCGTGCGAACCGGCGACGACGAGCACCGTGCCGAAGCTGCCCTTGTGGCCGTCGCGCGGCCGCTTTGGCAGGCCGGCGAGCGGATGACGGCTCATGGCAGTCCCCAACCATGCACGCACGCAACCTCGCCGACGACGAGCTGCTGGGTGTTGCGCAGCGTCTGCCGGTGGAAGGCCGCGAGCGCTGGCGGCAGTTCGCGCGGCAGCGCGCCGAGTCGCTGCAGCAGGTCGACGACCACCGGCTGGTAGCCGCGCTCGGCGCCGTCGTCGATCTTGATCGCGATGCCGAGCGCCTGCGGCCAGCGGGCGCGCGCCGGATCGGGCGCTAGCGCCACGGCGTAGACGCCTTCGGCGCCGTTCTTGGCGAACACGCGGCCCGGCCACTGCCGCAGCAGCGCGGTGCAGAAGCGTTTCTCGCCGGCGAGCAGCTCCGGCGCGCGGCCGACGGCGTCGAGGATGCGACGGCATGCGGCAACTCGAACGGCGCCGTGGCCGGCCGGGTTCGCCAGATTCGCGAAGCTGCGCGCCAGCGCCGCGAGCGGCAGCACGAAGGTCGGCGCGCCGCAGCCATCAACGCCGGTCGGCACCGGGCCGGTGAGTCCGGCCATCGCCGCGACGGCGGCGTTGACCTCGCGCTGGCTGCGGCAGTCCGGGTCGAGGTAGCGATCGAGCGGGTCGCCGCAGGCGCCGGCGAGGTGCAGGAAGCCGGTGTGCTTGCCGCTGCAGTTGTTGTGCACCTTGCCCGGCTGCTCGCCGGCGCGCAGCAGCGCCAGCCGGCTGTCGTGGTCGAACGGCGCGTGCGGCCCACAGCCGAGCTGATCCTCACGCAGCCCGCCGCGCGCCAGGAACGAGCGCACCGCCGCGATGTGCGCCGGCGCGCCGTCATGGCTGGCGCACATCACCGCGAGTTCCTGCGGCGGCAATCCGAGCCGGTCGGCGAGCCCGCGCTCGAGGAACGGCAGCGCCTGCAGCGGCTTGACCGCCGAGCGCGCGAACACCGGTCGGGCGACGTCGCCGACCGCGAGCGCCAATTGATCGCCGTGCCAGACGGCGACGGCGCCGCGGTGCCAGGACTCGACCGCGCCGCTGCGGGTGGCGACGGCGAGCACGGGGTTGGGACGCTGCGGATCGAGCGGCGGCAGCAAGGCGAACGGCGCGGTCACGCCGCGCGTTATAGCCGACGGCAGGGGACGCCGCGCTCGCGCCGGCCGCACTCGCCGCTATAACGACGCTAGCCGCCCATGGATCTCGTCGAAGTCGAACTCGCCCGCGTCGTCATCCACCAGAAGGGCGACCAGCAGTTCATCCACCTACGCGAGCGCCATGGCAACCGCGGCTTCCCGATCGTCATCGGCTTCAACGAGGTCGAAGAGATCAACCGCAAGCTGTGCGGCGCGCAGCCGCCGCGGCCGCTGACGCACGACCTGATGGGCCGCGTCTTCCACGCGCTCGGCCACCGCCTGCAGCGCATCGTCATCAACGAGCTGCGCGACAGCACCTTCTACGCGCAGCTGGTGCTGGCGCCCGCCGACGCCGGCACCGCGGCGGCGACCGCCGACGAGAAGACGGTCGACTGCCGGCCGTCCGACGCGATCGCGATGGCGGTGCAGACCGGCGCGCCGATGTACGTCGCGCGCGCGGTGCTCGAGGCGCTCGCGGCCGAGTGACGCGGCGAGCCGTCGCAGCAGGCATTGCAGTTCGCAGAGCGCCGGCCAGCCGCTGGCGCATGCCGCAGACGCCAGCTAGTGTGCGCCGCGGCCAGCGTCCCGGTGGGATGGCAGAGCGGCCGAATGCGGCGGTTTTGAAAACCGCTGTGCCTTCACGGGCACCGGGGGTTCGAATCCCTCTCCCACCGCCATCTCAGCCGCCGGCGCGCCCGACCGGAGCCGCACATGACGCTTGGCATCCGCCCCCCGGAGCCCACAGCCGCGCATGGCGTGATATCTTCGATGGTCTCGCCACCATGCCGCACGCCCTTCGCGCCGTCCCGTTCCTCGCGCTCGCCGCAGCGCTCGCGGCGCAGACGCCGCAGCAGGCGGCGTTTCCGATCAACGTCGACACGACGACGACGCCGGCGCTGCGCTTCAGCTGGCCGGTCGAGCCGACGGCGACGGGCTACACGGTCCAGCGCCGCATCTATGGCACGACGACGTGGGGGCCGGTGACGACGATCCCCGGCGGCGCTTCCGCGACACAGTGGATCGACACCGGCGCGCTGCTTGGGCTGCGCTACGAGTACCTGTTCAACCGCAGTGGCACGCCATTCGGGCGCAACCTGATCGCCGCGGCGAACGACGGCGCCCTGCTCGACCAACGCGGCAAGCTCGTGCTGGTCGTCGACGCCACCAAGGTCGCAGCGCTCGGCGCGCGGCTGACGCGCCTCGTCGACGACCTCGTCGGCGACGGCTGGACGGTCGTGCGCCACGACGTGCAGCCATCGGACACCGTGCCGAGCGTCAAGGCGCGCATCGTCGCCACCTACCAAGCCGATCCGCTCAACACCAAGGCGGTGTTCCTGCTCGGCCGCGTGCCGGTGCCGTACTCGGGCGCGATGGCGCCGGACGGCCACCCCGACCACCAGGGCGCGTGGCCTGCCGACGTCTACTACGGCGACGTCAACGGCACGTGGACCGACACGTCCGTCAACCTGACGACCGCGACGCGGTCCGAGAACCGCAACGTCCCCGGCGACGGCAAGTTCGACCAGAGCTCGTTGCCGAGCGACGCCGAGCTCGCCGTCGGCCGCGTCGACTTCTTCAACATGCCGGCGTTCGCGGCCGGCGAGACGGCGCTGCTGCAGCAGTACCTCGACAAGGACCACGACTACCGGCACAAGGCCTTCGCCGTCGGCCAGCGCGCGGTCGTCGACGACAACTTCGGCTGGTTCGGCGGCGAGGCGTTCGCCGCGTCGGGATGGCGCAACGGCAGCAACCTCTGCGGTCCGGCCAACGTCGCGGCCGGCGACTACTTCGCGACGCTCAACGTGCCGACCGGCGCGGGCCACGCCTGGAGCTTCGGCTGCGGCGGTGGCTGGTACCAGGGCGCCAGCGGCGTCGGCAGCACGACGGACTTCACGCTGAGCCAGAACCGCGGCGTGTTCACCATCCTGTTCGGCAGCTACTTCGGCGACTGGGACGCGCAGGACAACTTCCTGCGCGCCGCCCTGTGCAGCGGCTGGACGCTGACCAACGTCTGGGCCGGCCGGCCGCACTGGTCGTTCCACACGATGGGCGTCGGCGACCCGATCGGCTTCGGCGCGCGCTTCAGCCAGAACGACACGCTCGTCGGCGGCTTGGCGCAGCGCGGCGTCCACATGGCGCTGATGGGCGACCCGACGCTGCGGCAGCACGTCGTCGCGCCGCCGACGGCGCTCGTCGTGATCGACCAGTGGCCGGCGGCCAGCCTGTCGTGGACGGCGTCGGCCGACGCAGTGGCGGGGTACCACGTCTACCGCGCGGCGAGCCCGAGCGGCCCGTTCACGCGGCTCACCACCAACCCCGTCGCGGCGACGAGCTTCGTCGATCCGCAGGCGCTCGGCGGCGCGTCGACGTACCTCGTGCGCGCCGTGCGGCGCGAGGTCGCGCCGACCAGCACGTACTGGAACGTCAGCCAGGGCGCGTTTGCGTCGGCGATGCTGCCGACGCAAGCCGCGGCCAACCTCGCGTACGGCGCCGGCTGCGGTGGCATGACCCTGAGCGCCGCGCCGGCGCCGGTCTCGACAGCGACGGCCGGGACGACTGTGACCTTCACAGCGTCCAACGTGCCGGAGTACGCCCCCGGTGTCGGCACGCGCCTGGGCCTGCTGCTCGTCAGCCCCACCGCCGATGCGGCCGGCGCGCCGCTCGCAGCGCTCGGCCTGCCGGGCTGCTCGTCTTGGATCGGCGCGTTCGTCGCCAGCATCGTGGCGATCGACAGCGTGCCAACGCTGACGGCGGCGGTCGCTATCCCGGCCGGCGTTCCACCCGGCGTAAGCGTCCACGCAATGTTCGCCGGCGTGACGCAGCCCGGAGTGGCCAACGCCTACGGCGCCTTCACCAGCAATGGCGTCACCAGCTTCGTCAACGCCTTCTGACGCTCACGTCCCGACGATCAAATCGATGCCGTTGAGCAGCACGATCTGCGGCGTGCCGTTGACGAGATCGAGGCGCGCGGCCTGGAACGGCAGCGACAGTCCGACGAGCCCGGGCGATGCCGGGATCGGGAAGCCGTAGCTGCCGAAGCCGGTGAACGTGACCAGCGGCGGCGACGGCTGGAGCAGCAGTTCGCCGCCGAACAGCGGCAACGGCGCGCCGAAGCCGCCAGCACCGTAGGCCAGCACCGACGCGAGCGTGTTGGCGTTGGTCGCCACCGTTCCCTGCCATTGCGTGCCGAGTCGCGGCAGTGTCGCGCAGCTGAAGCCGGCGAGGTTGACGCCCGTGCCGTTCTCAAACACGCAGGCAGCGCTGCCCGCCGCGCGCACCGCCAGCGTGTCGAAGTTGAAGTCGCTGACGAAGTCGATCCGCAGTTCGTCGAGGTAGGTGTTGGCGAAGCCGAAGTAGTTGTTCGGCTGGCTCTGCGTCCACGAGCCGGAGAACGACGCGACCTCGACGCCCTGCACGAGGGCGCGCATCGTCGTCGTCGTGCCGATCGCGATCTGGTGGAAGACGAAGCTGGCGTCGACGACCGGCTGGGCGAACTGGATGCGCAGCGAGGTCGTCGGACTGGCGGAGTTGCGGGTCAGGAAGCCGCCGACGAGGTTGTTGCTCGAGCCCGTCGTGAAGTACGACGCATTGGCGATCGTCAGGCCGGCGAACTGGTTGGTGACCGGCGCGAAGTTGGGTAGCGCGCTGGCGCCGAAGTCGAAGACCTGGGTCGGATTGGCGATGCCGGCATTCTGGGCGACGATGGCCTGGGCACTGGCCGGCGCGGCAAACGATGACCACGCGCTGGCGAGGAGCGCGACGACGACGAGCGATGGGCGATGCATGGAAGACTCGTGGAGGGAAGAACGCGATGGTAGCACGGCAACGCAGAAGCGGGCCATCGTTGGGCAACGCGACGACGCGGTCGAGACCGGCGAACGCGCGGCCCGCGAGTTCGCGGTGGCGATCGGTCGAGCCGCGGCGCGCTCAGCGGCGCGGCAGCTGCGCTGCGCGGCCGAGCGCGACGAGCCATAGCCGCACCTCGGCCTCGGTCAGGCCAGCGCGCCACAGCGGCTGCATCAATTCGGCGATCGCGTGCTTGGGCCGCGACGCATCGCGCCACGCGCTGTCCTGCAGCAGGCCGGCGAACGCCGCTTCGAGGCGCTGCATCAACTCGGCCGACGCTGGCGCCAGCGGCGGCGCGACCGCCGCCTCGGCCGCGCCGGCAGCACGAGCGGCCGCGAACAGTTCGGCGGCGAACACGCAGACCGCCTGCGCGAGATTGAGCGAAGTCTGCTGCGGCGCCACCGGGACCATCGCGACGGCGTGGCAGCGCCGCAGTTCGCCGGGTTCGAGGCCGTGCTGCTCGCCGCCGAAGATCAACGTCGGGGCGCCGCGGCGCAGCGACTCCTCGGCCAGCTGGCGCGGCGTCAGCACGCGCGCGCCGGGCGGCGGCGCGTCGGTCGTAGCAACCAGCCATGTCGCGTCGCCGACGGCCTCCTCGAGGCTCGCGCACGACCGGGCCGAAGCGAGCACGTCCTCGGCGTGGACCGCCATACGGTGCGCGTCGACCCACGAGCCGATGCGCGAGTCAACGAGCGTCAGGCGCCGCAGGCCGAAGTTCTTCATCGCCCGCGCGACGGCGCCGAGGTTGGCGGCGCCCTGCGGGCGCACCAGCACGACCTGCGCGTCGGCGAGCAATGGCGTCATCGCTGCCCGCTCAGCCGAGGTACTTGCCGATCAGCAGGTCGAGGCGGCGCCGCGCATCGGGCGTGATCGACTCCTTGGCCGTCATGATCGCGTGCTGCATGCAGCCGGCGGCCGAGATCGGCGCGTTGGCGGCGATGCGCTTCGCCAGTTCGGCGACGACGCGGCGCGCGAGGTCGACGTTCCTCTTGATCACGGCAATCACCGCCGCGACGTCGACGTCAGCCTCGGTCTCGTGCCAGCAGTCGTAGTCGGTGACCAGCGCGACGGTGGCGTAGGCGATCTCGGCCTCGCGCGCGAGCTTCGCCTCCTGCAGGTTGGTCATGCCGATGACGTCGACGCCGAAGCTGCGGTACATCTTCGACTCGGCGCGCGTGCTGAACAGCGGCCCCTCCATGCAAACGTAGGTGCCGCCGTCGTGCGCGGTGGCGCCGGCGGCGCGGGCGGCCTGCAGCGCCAGCTGGCGCAGCGGCTCCCACACCGGGTCGGCGAAGTGGGCGTGCGCGACGCAACCGTCGCCGAAGAACGTCGACTCGTGCGTGCGGCCGCGCGTGCGGTCGAGGAACTGGTCGACCAGCACGAGATGGCCCGGCTCGATGTGCTCCTTCATCGACCCCACCGCCGAGATGCCGACGACGCACTCCATACCGAGCTGCTTCATCGCGTGCAGGTTGGCGCGGAACGGCAGCTCGTGCGGCGCTAGGCGATGGCCGCGTCCGTGCCGCGGCAGGAACGCCATGCGCACGCCCGCCAGCGCGCCGGTGATCAACGCGTCGCTCGGCATGCCGAACGGCGTGTCGACTACGACCTCCTTGCGGTCCTGCAGACCGGGCAGGTCGTAGATACCCGACCCGCCGATCACGCCCAACGTGCGCTCGCTCATGCTTCGTCCTCGTCGCGGCTCCGTTCGTCGCGGCCACGGTCGTCGCCGTCGCGGTCGAAGCGACCGCGACCCTCACCGCCTTGGCCGCCTTCGTCGCGCTCTTCTGGCACGAACCAGCTTGGCGCAAATAGCCGCTTGATCATCATCGTGGCATACGCGCCGCGCGGTAGCGCGAACTCGAGCGTCGCCTTGACCTTGCCGCGGTGGATCTCGTCGGGCTCGAGGCGCACGTCGGCGACGTCGGCTGGCTTGATCAGCACGTCGCGCGGCTCCTCCTTCCAGATCATCCCGGGGATCTCGTTGCGCACGAAGTCGTCGCGCTCGATGCCCGCCGCGTGCATCTCCTCCTGCATGGCGCGGCGAAACGGTTCGCTGCCACCGTCGCCCTCGGGGCCGTAGAGCGGCGTGCGCATCGCCACGAGCTTCTCCTCGCGGTCCGGCGCCAGGTACTTCCAGGCCAGCAGATCGCCGGCGAGCGTCGCGAGGCGCAAGCGCTGCGCCGAGTTGACGCCGCCGCGCAGCAAGCGGCTGACGGCGCGGTTCCACAGCAGCGACTGGAAGGCAAAGGCGTGGATGACTCGCTGGCGCAGCGGCACGTGCTCGAGCGCGCCGCGGAAGTCGTCGGGATGCGCGAGCAGGTGGCCGAAGATCGGCTCGTACATGGGGCCGCGCGCGATGCGGGCGCAGGTCTCCCAGTCGCCCCAGCGCAGCTGCAAGGTCTTCTTCAGTTTGACGTCGCCGGAAATCGCCACCGGCGACGGCTCGGCGATGAACTGCTGCAGCGCGCGCTCGAAGTCGCCCTGCAGCACGCTGCGCATCGGGAAGCCCTGGCCATGGCGCAGGCAGCCAAAGCGCTGGTCGTCGAAGTAGTTTGGGAAGCCGGTCTTGAGCAGCGACGGCATGCCGCGCCGCAGTGACGCCGCCCGCGGCGGCGTCATGTCGCGGACGACGATGGTGAAGGCGTTGCCGCCGCTCTGCCGGCTGGTGATCGGCCGGTCGGTCGCGCCGACCGGCTGCACGCGCAGGTTCGGCAGCTTGAGCTCGACGGCGCGCCGCTCGATCGTCAGGTACTGGTCGGTGACTGCCTGCCGGTCCTTGAGCCCGGCGTAGGCGACGGCGCCGCGGTCGACGCGGGCCTCGCGCACGAGCAGCGACAGGGCTTCGGGCGTCGACAGCTTCTCCTTGTGCAGCAAGTGGACGACGTAGTCGCCGCCGGGCACCTCGGGCCACTGCATCAGCTCACGGACGCGGAAGTCCTCGGGAATCGTCTTCAGTCGCACGGTCATCTCCGCCGTTCGTCGTGGCTGGCGAGCTGCCGGAGGGCGACGGCGAGTTCCTCGGGCAGGGGGCACTCGACGTCGACGGCGGCGCCATCGAGGTCGCAGAACGACAACCGCTCGGCGTGCAAAAACATGCGCGCGAGCAGCGGCCGCTCCGGCACGCCCTTGCGCAGTTTGTACCCGGGCTTGAGCCGCGACAGGAGCAGTTCTTCGCCGCCGTAGTCGCGATCGCCGACGATCGGGCAGCCGATCGTCTGCATGTGGACGCGCAACTGGTGCGTTCGACCGGTGGTCGGCCGCAGTTCGACGAGCGCGTGCTGGCCAAAGCGCGTGCGCACGCGACCGCTCGTGTGCGCCGCCCGGAAGCCCGGCAACTCGCGCGCGGACGCCACCACCTTGCCGGGCCGCCGGCGGTCCGGTCCGAGGTGGGCGTCGACGACGAACTCGTCCGGCGGCTGGCCGTGGACGACGGCGACGTAGGTCTTGCGGACGAGCGCGTCGGTGAATTGCCGGTCGAAGTGCTGCGCGGCCGCCAGACCCTTGGCCAGCAGCAAGCAGCCCGAGGTATCGCGGTCGAGACGGTGCACGATGCGTAGGTCGGCGTCGGGCCGGATCGCCGGCAGCAGGCCGTGCACGCCACCCTGCTGGCCGCTGCGGTCAGGCACGGTCACGAGGCCCCCGGGCTTGGCGACGACGAGCGCCGAGCGGCTCTCCCACACCACCTCTGGCAAGCGTTCGCCGACGGCGCGTGCGCCGCGCGTGGCGCCCGGCGACCACTCGAGAACGTCCCCCTCGCGCACGCGGCGGTTGGTCACGCACTCCTCGCCATTCACCCGGACCCGGCCGGCGGCGACGTCGGCGCGCAGGTCGATGGCGTGGCAGTCCGCGCGGGCCTGCGCGAGCGCGTCGACCAGCAGCGCCCCGTCGGCGGCGGCGGGAACGACGACGATTTGGCGCGCAGCGGAACGCAAGGGGCGGGCACAGTACGGAGCCGCGCCGGTGCAGCAACCCGTTGGAAGGTACGCTGGTGCGAAACACAATGCGCCATCATCGATGAGAAATCCCACAAACGGCTCACTATCTAGACTTTGAGACAGAGAATGGGACGTGCAACTATGATCGCGCCGAAGCAAAGCAGGCGGGAGCCTGGGGATTCTACGGTCGAGTGCGTAGCCCCGCAGCTTTGGCACACGGGTTGCCCTCGGTGTTGCGTGCGGCAACGCACGACCCACGGCGGAGCAACGGCGCTGGCCCCCCAGTCCAGCGCCGAGGCCTCGATGTGGGAGTTCGTGGGACAGAGAGGTAAGCGAGAGACACCTCGCGGATGCGCGTCGGTTGGCGAGACCGTGCCACTCCGCGTTGCTTGGCGAGTTCCTGGAGGCGCTGCGGAAGACGAGACCACGGCGGTTCCTTGCAGTCGCCGCGCGCACGCGCGGCGGTTGCCGACGGCGCTCGCGAGCGGATACGGGGCGCGAGCCCCTATCAACCGCCCGGCTTCGGCCGGGCGGTTTTTTTATGCCTGCGGTAACGCGCGCGGCGCTGAAGCGCCGATGAGAAGGGGCGGCCAATGCACTGCTCCGTCGTCATTCCTTGCTTCAACGGCGCCGACCTGACACGCGCCTGCATCGCGAGCCTGCTGGCGCAGGACGGCGACGCTGCGCCGACCGAGATCTTGCTGGTCGACAACGGCAGCACAGACGCGACGCCGACCCTCGGCGAACTGTCGCCGCGCGTGCGCGTGCTGCGCCAGGGCCGCAACCTCGGCTTCGCCGGCGGCGTCAACGCCGGCTTGCGCGCCGCGCGCGGCGAACTCGTGCTGGTGCTCAACAACGACACGCAGGCGGCGACCAACATGCTGCGCGAGTTGCGCGACGCGCTGCTAGGCCACGCCCGAATGGGCGCCGTCGCGCCGGTCAGCAACCACGTCAAGGGCCACGCATCGCTGCCGGTCGGCGACCGCGGCCGCGACGCCGCCGGCCGCGCTGCCATCCGCGACGCGCTG
This sequence comes from Planctomycetota bacterium, assembly GCA_016872675.1. Classification (GTDB taxonomy): domain Bacteria; phylum Planctomycetota; class UBA1135; order UBA1135; family UBA2386; genus UBA2386. The sequence continues at coordinate 96,854 of VGZG01000002.1, read as the reverse complement.
GCGAAGGCGCCAGCGCTGCAGGACGCGACGACGCTCGCCGGCCTGTGCCTGCTGATGCGCCGGCGCACCGTCGACGCGATCGGCCTGTTCGACGAACGCTTCGGCCACGGCAACTTCGAAGACGACGACTTCTGCCTGCGCCTGCGCTTGCACGGCTTGCGCCTCGGCATCGCTGGCCGCGCGTTCCTGCACCACGAAGGACACGCGACGTTCAAGTCGATGGGGCTCGACCTCAAGCAGGAGATCCACAAGCGACTCGCCCAGTTCCGCGCCAAGTGGCAGGCCGATCCGGCGGGTCGTGCGCACCTTGCCGCGCTCGACGACGATGCCAGCGCCGCCGCCGCCGCTGCGCGCGACGCCGCCGCGGTCTGGCCGCTCTGGCCCGACGTCGACTGGCATCTGGCCATCGGCGCGCTGCTGCGCGGCGACGTCGCCGAAGGCTTCGCGCGCCTACAGTGCTTCCTGCGGCAGTGCCCGCTGCACGCCGACGCCCGCATCCTTCTGGCGCAGGCGCACGGACTGCGCGGCGACCACGAGGCGGGCGACCTGGAACTCCTGCGCGCGCTCGACTGCGCGCCGTCGCGGCCGCAGCAGGCGCGGATCCTGCGCCGGCTCGGCGAACGCTCCTACCGCGACGGTCGCTTCGCCGACGCGCGCATGCAGTTTGGCGCGCTCGCCGAACTCGGCGTCGATCAGGCCGACGCGCACAACTGGATCGGCCTGTGCGAGCTTGGCGCTGGCGAAGTCGACGCGGCGGCGGAGTGGTTCACGCGCGCGGCGACCAACGGCCTCGCGGTCGCGAACACCAACCTCGGCGTCTGCCGCACCAAGCAGGGCCGCATGGCCGAAGCCCGTGACTGTTTCACGCGCGCCGTGGAGCTTGATCCACACGACCCGATCGCCCGCGCCAACCTCGCCGCGTGCAGCCAACTCGTCGCGCGCTGAGCCGCGCCGCTCAGTCCGCGACGACCGCGGCGGCAGCAGTCCGCGGCGCGGCGGCGTTGGCGAGCAGTTCATCGACGATCGCAGTCAGCGGGCGCGACGGCGCCCAGCCGATCATCGCGCGCAGGCGCTTTAGCGACGGCGCCCGCCGCGGCACCTCGTCGAAGCCGCACGGAAACACCTCGGCGAGCGGCATGGCAGCGATTGGCGAATGGCTGCCAGCGCGCGCGCGCACCAACTCGGCGAGCGCGCGCACGGACACCTCGGCGTCGGCGCCGACGTTGACCACGCGGCCGACGGCCGCTGGCGCCTCGGCAAGGTCGGCCAGCGCGCGCGCCACCTCGACAACGTGCGCAAAGCAGCGCGTCTGGCTGCCGTCCCCGTACACAGTAAGCGGTTCGCCGCGCTGTGCCTGCGCGACGAAGCGCGGCAACACCATGCCATGGTCGCCGACCTGGCGCGGCCCGACGGTGTTGAACAGGCGCGCGACGACGACCGGCATGCCGGTGCGGCCAGCGTGCCCGAACGCCAGCCACTCGGCGAACGCTTTGGCGCACGCGTAGCTGCCGCGCGGTCCCTCCGGCACGCCGGGCTGGACGGGATCCTCTTCGCAGAACGGCACGCAACCGCGCCCGTAGACCTCGCTGCTCGAGGTGAACAGCACGCCCGCGCCGGCGGCGGCCGCGGCGGCGAACACGTTCTCGGCGCTGCGCTGGTTGGCCTGCATGACGCCGAGCGGATCGTCGGCGAGCCGGCGAACGCCGACGACGCCAGCGAGATGGAAGACCACGTCGGCTTCCGCGCATACGCGCTCGGCAACGCACGGCTCGGCGAGCGACGCGACGGTGACGCGCAGCGCCGGATGCGCGGCAACGGCGCCAAGGTTGGCGAGGCGGCCGGTCGAAAGGTCGTCGACGACGTGCACGCGATGGCCGCGGCGCAGCAGTTCCTCGACGAGGTGTGAACCGACGAAGCCAGCGCCGCCGGTGACCAGCGCGTGCGCCGGCCCGGCCAGCAGGGCGCGTCCGCGGGCGGACGACGTGGTATCGGCGGCGGAACGTGGACGCGGCATCGGCGACAGCATCGCGGGAGCGCGCGGCGAACGCCAACGCGGCGCGACTCGGACGCCGCCGGCGCGCTGCTATTCCCGGCCGCCGCCTTGGCGCAGGGCTTCGAGCTGACGGCGCAGCGCGGCGAGTTCAGCGCGCAGCGCCGCGACCTCGGCCTCGAGATCCTCGCTGGCCGGCGTGGGCTTGCCCACGGCCGGCGCGGGCGGCACGGCGACCTTGGCCGGCGCGGTCTCGTTGGCGGGCTGCGGCGGCGTGCCTGGACGGGACGGCCGCGGTGTCGGTTTGGACGGCGGCGCGGCGCCGTCCGGGCGGTCGCCGAGCTTGACGATGACGCGGTGCTCCCGGTCGCCGCGCCGGACCATCAACTCCATGCGATCGCCAGGCTTGGCGGCAGCGAGCGCGGCGCGCATGCGCTCGCGCGCGACCGGCGCCGCGTCACCCAGACTGACGATGACGTCACCGACCAGAAGGCCGGCCTTTGCCGCCGGCGAATCCGGAATGACTTCGACGACGACCGGCTGGTCGCGTTCCTGGTCGAGGTAGACGCCGAGCCAGCCGTCAGGCAGCACAACGCTGAGCAGCAGCGGCAGCAACAGTTGGCAGAACGAAGCCATGGCGCGTTGGTTGGCGGTTTCCAGGACCGGCCACCATCGTGGATCGCCAATCGAAGGGCCAGCCCTTGACCCGATCTTGCGAGGTCCGTACAACGCTCGCCCCTCGGTGCGCCCCCTTCGTCTAGCGGCCTAGGATTCGTGATTCTCAGTCATGCGACAGGGGTTCAAATCCCCTAGGGGGTACCAGTCGCCCGGCAGGCGTCAGCCTGCTGGGCGTTTCTCTTTCCGGGGGTGAGTTTCCGTCGCCAGCGACCCTGCCGCCACACACGGGCGTCTCGGGCCAGGGTTCACCGGAAGCGTGCCTTCCGCCTGCCGCTGCCCCAGCCGCTTCCGCTAGCCTGAGCACATGGTCTGGCTGCGCCGCGAAGACCACGAAGACCGCGAACTGCGCTGGCTCTGCCGCTGGGCGACGCCCAGCCGCAGCGCCGGACCGCGCCGCCTCGCCGAGGCCGACGATCCACTGCGCACGGTCTTCCAGCGCGACCGCGACCGCATCCTGCACGCCACCGCATTTCGCCGGCTGCAGCACAAGACGCAGGTGATGGCGGCGTTCGAAGGCGACCACTACCGCAGCCGCATGACGCACTCGCTCGAAGTCGCGCAAATGGCGCGCTCGGTGGCGCGCGCGCTGCGTTGCAACGGCGACCTCGCCGAAGCCGTGGCGCTGGCGCACGACCTCGGCCACCCGCCGTTCGGCCACGTCGGCGAAGAAGCGCTCCACGACGCAATGGCCGATCACGGCGGCTTCCGCCACAACGCGCAGAGTGCCCGCACCGTCGACCTCATCGAGGATCGCTACGGCCACGGCCACGGCCTGAACCTGACGTTCGCAGTGCGCGCGAGCCTGCTGAAGGGCCGCATCCCCGATGGTTTCCCGTTGAGCGCCGACCTGCGCCCGCGGCCGCCGATGCCGCTCGAAGCGCATCTCGTCGACCACTGCGACAAGATCGCCTACCTCAGCCACGACCTTGACGACGGCCTGCGCGCCGGGCTGTTCGCGGAGACCGAGGCGGCGGAGTTGCGGCTGTGGCAGCGCGCACGCGCCGTCTGCGGCAGTGACAACCGCCAACGCATCGTCAGCGAGGTCACATCGCTGCTGATCCATGACCTGCTGGAGACGACGGACGCCGCATTGGCCGAAGCGCCCGCCAGCGGCGAGTCGCCGCGCGTGCAGCACGGCGGCGCGATGACGGTGATGGCGCACGAACTGCTCGAGTTCCTGCGCGCGCGCTTCTACCGCTCGCCGCGCGTGCTGGCGGTCATGAACGACGGCGCCGAGCGCATCCGCAGACTGTTCGTCGCGCTGGTCGCGAGGCCCGAGCGACTGCCGGAGTCGGCGCGCGCGCGCATCGAGCGCGACGGGCTGCAGCGGGCGATCTGTGATTACATCGCCGGCATGACCGACCGCTTCCTGCACCGGGCCTCGGACGGGCTCTGACCGGCGGCAGCCGACCGCAGCAGGCTCCCGAGTCCTGCCGCGACAGGAAGAACGCGCGGCCCGGGCGGCCCGGACCGCGCGCGTGTGGTTACCCCGCAAGGATTTGAACCTTGACAAACAGGACCAGAACCTGTTGTGCTACCGTTACACCACGGGGCAGTAAGTCTCTGATTCGAAAGATCTTGCGGCCATCTGGCCGCGACCGATCTGGCCCACCCCGCGCCGGACCTTGGGGATCGTCATCGGCCGGGATCTGGTTACCCCGCCTGGACTCGAACCAGGAACCAACAGGACCAAAACCTGCTGTGCTACCGATTACACCACGGGGTATCGGGCGGCGCAGTCTAGCGACGCGAGTCCGGTTGTCTACGACTTCCTGCCCCGCGCCCCAGCCATGGGGCACGCTCGCCAGCGGTCCGCCGACGACGCGGCGCCAGCGGACCGGCGCCTCATCCGCCGCCCGCGCTCGCTGCCCGGGATCGCTCTCCGCACGCGATGAACATCGCTCCGCGCCTTCGCGGCAGCATCCGGGCCAACGCGCATCCATGTGCGCCGCGCCTACGGTCTGCGCTCCTACGCAGCGCCGATCCGCGATGGCCCCGACCTCTGCCAGAGCTGACGCCCAATGCACGTGCGACCGCGCCACGTGTCTCGCGTGCCTTGGCTGCTTCGCGCCATCGTTGCCCGGAGCCGCGGCGATCCCCCGCCGTAGCCCGCGCTGCAGCCAGCGCGTGGCCCGCGAACTCAGCGCCTTGGTTCGGGACGTCATGCCAGCCAGCCTCGGCGCAACCCTTGGCAGCCGCCGCGGCGCCTTCCGCATGGACTTGACGCTCGCCGACTGAGCGCGCCGCGACGCCGCGGTATCGTGGTCGACTATGCCGTACTCCGAGGCGTTCCTCGTCGACTTCCTTCGCCGCCGCGCCGCGCGCGGGCCCGAGGTGGCGGTGGGCATCGGCCACGACGCCGCAGTCGTGCGCTCGCCGTGCGGCGACGGCCTCGTGCTCAAGTCCGACCAGACAATCGAAGACGTGCACTTCACGCGCGGCGAAGCGCCTTGGGAGCTGTTCGGCCGCAAGGCCGTCGCGCGCGTGCTCTCTGACCTCGGCGCCATCGGCGCGCGTCCGGTCGCTTGCTTGTGCTCGCTCGCGCTACCCGACGACGTCGACGAAGCGGCGGCCCGCGCGATCCTCACCGGCGTGATGGAGTTGGCCGATGGCGCGCCGACGAGCCTCGTCGGCGGCGACCTCTCGCGCTCGCCGCGTGGCGTCGTCATCGACGTCAGCGCGCTCGGCTTCCTGGAGGGCCGCGCGCCGATGCTGCGCGCCGGCGCGCGACCGGGCGACGCGCTCGTCGTCACCGGCCCGCTCGGACGCAGCCGCGACGGCCACCACCTACGCTTCACGCCGCGCTGGCGCGAAGGCGTGGCGCTGGCGGCCAGCGGCCTCGTGCGCGCCTGCATCGACCTGTCCGACGGACTCGGCCGCGACGCGCACCACCTCGCCGCCGCGTCGAACATCGGCGTCCGGCTCGAGGCCCGCGCGCTGCCGCGGCGGCGCGGCGCCGATGGCGTGCTCGCGACGGTGGCCCAGGCGCTGCACGATGGCGAAGACTTCGAATTGCTGTTCGCCGTCGCACCGAGCGACCTGCCGCGCCTGCGGGCGCTGCCCGGACTCGCCGACGTGGAATTGGCCGAGATCGGCGCCTGCACGGCGGCGACCAGCGGCGTCGTGCTGGCGCGCGAAGACGGCGCCGTCGAAGCCTTGCCGCCCGGCGGCTTCCAGCACCACCTCGGCAGTTGACGCTGCGGGCGACGACCTGCCGGACGACGACCAGAAGGCGGACAACCTGCCGCAAAAGAGAAACGCCCCGGGGCTTGCGGCCCCAGGGCGTGCCTCTCCTCCGTCGCCGGAGGACTGGTAGCGGGGGGAGGATTCGAACCTCCGACCTTCGGGTTATGAGCCCGACGAGCTACCGGGCTGCTCCACCCCGCGTTGGGTAGGGCAAGAAGGATAGCGCGGGTCGATGTCCGCACAAGCGCGATCTGGCCATTCCCCCTTCCCCGCCACGCGCAGACGAATCGAGGAGCAGCGCTCAGTGCCTCAGCCCAATCGGATGCTCGGACTCTGCGTGGTCGCGACAGCGGCCACAAGGGGCGAACTGAGCGCCAGTGGCGTGGTTGCGCCGCGCGCGCTCAGCGGCCGGCGCGCAGTTGCGCGAAAGCGTCCCGCTGCTCCGCCGGACAGTCCGTCGCCTCGAACAGCGGCGCGTGCGGCTCGACTGCCCGTAGCGTGTCGTCGCGCAGCGCGGGATCGAGCCGCAGCCGGTGCTGCGCCCAATCGAGAACCCGGCTGCGGAACGCCGGATCCTCCTTGGCGGTGCGACGAAGCACGCGTTCGTAGAGCGCGACGGCGCCGGCGAGGTCGGTGGCGACGAGGACCTTGGCGACCTTCGACTCGAGTTCGCGCACGGCGGCGCCATTCTCGCCATTGTCGGCCGCACGTTCCTCGAGCAGCTTGCGCGCCGCGTCGGGCTTGCCCAGCGCAAGTTGCGCCTCGGCGGCGAGCGCGCGAATATGATCCATCTCGGCCTCGGTCAGCTCGATGCGCCCGGACGCCGCGCCGGTCCCTTGGGCCGTGGCGTTGGTCGCCGTGCCGCCGGCGCCAGCGGCGGCGCCGCTGCCAAGCCATGTGGCAGCGCGCTGCGCGACGTCCTGCGGCTTGCCGCCAGCGAGTTCGACCGCGAGGCGCAGCAACCGCAAGGGCCCGCGGTCCGGCCGCTCCTTCTCGGGCAGGGTGTCGAGCGCCGAGAACGCCGTGCGCACGTCGCGGGCCTCGCGCTGCAGTTCGTCGCTGCTCGCCCACGGCTCGCGCGCTGGCTTGAGCGCCGCGGCTTCGACGATGAAGGTCATCGCCGCGCGCGCGCGCGCGGCGGCAGCCTCGTCGGCGACACCGACGTCCTTGGCCAGCTCGATCGCGCCGTGGTTGGCGAGGATCAGGCGCAGGCTTTGGCGACGCTTGTGATCAAGCAGCGGCGCGCACGCTGCCAACCATTGGTTGCGGTCGGCGCGTGGGTCGGCGCCGATTGTCGCCAGCGCCTGTAGCAGCGGATCGAGCCGAAACTGTTGCTCAGCCGGCACCGGCGAGCCCAGTTCGGCGAGCGCCGAACAGACCGCGCCGATCGCCAATTCCGGCATGCCCGACGTGCGGCCGCACTCCAGCAGGCAGTTGGCAAGCGCGCGCAGCACCGCCGCGTCCGGTTCGACGACCAAGCGACCACGCACGGCCGCGACCGTCTGGCCGATCGCGTGCATGCGGCCGGCGTCGTTCAAATCGCCCACCGTCGCCAGCGACTCGGCTGCCTGCTGGCGCAGCTCGGCGTTGGCGTCGCTCAGCAGTTCGTGCTCAGCGGCGAGCCACGCGGCGGCAAAGCCCGCGTCGGAACGCCATCCCTGCAGCAGGATCGCGCAGTTGAGACGCAACTGCGTCGCCATCTGCGGATCGCGGACGACGTCGAGCAACAGGCCGAAGACCTCGGGCACGCGCTGCTCGCGCGCATCCAGCGCCTGGGCGACGTCGAGGGCGGCTTGGCGCAGGCCGATCGCCTCGTCGCTCCGGAACGCCGAGGCGACCAGGGCCAGCCAAGCCACCTTGTCGGAGTCGGCGGCGCCGGGCGCAGGCCAGCGCGGCGCCGCGCGGGCGCCGAGCGTCTGCAGGATGGCGACGACGAGGTCGCGCGGCGACGACTGATCCGCTTGCAAGCGGACGGCCATCGCGATGAGCCGCGCTCGCGTCTCCGGCGACGGGAAGCGCCGCAGACCGCGCAATGCCGCGATCTGCACGTCGCTGTCGGTCGCATCGAACTGGCTCAACAGCAACGCGACGAGCTCGTTGGCCAGTTCGGCGTCGTCGGGCCGCGCCAGAGCGGCAGCGACCTCGAGCAGACGAGCCCGACGCAGCAACTTCTCCGCCGGTTCGGCGCGGAAGCGCAGCAGCAGCGCGCGGGCGAACGCCTGGCGTGCCGGCGACGCGTCGTCGGGCGCGCCCGACAGAGTTTGTTGCAGCAGCTCAAGGCACGCGTCGAGCGTCGCCGCGTCGTCGACGACGACGCGCTCCTGCACGGCCTTCCAGTCGACGCCGACGCCGCGCGCGATGTGCGCGCGCACCACGTCGCGTGCGGCGTCGACGCGCAGCTGCGCCATCTCGGCCTTCATGCGCTCGAGCGGCGCCAGGCTACGCCGCGCGGCGCGCTCGGCCAGGTCGACGTACCGCAAGCCGCCGAAGCGCTGCTGCCATGCGGCGAAGGCGGCGCGCGTGCGGATCGGTTCGTCGTGGCAAGTCAGCGTTTGCAGCGCTTCCTGCGCCGCCTGCCGCAGCGCCACGTCCGGGGACTCGACCCACTCCGCGATCGTCGCGGCGAAGTGCACCTTCTGCAGGTCAGCCAGGCAACGCAGCGCGGCGATCTGCGTGTCCGCGTTGCCCGCGGCCAGGGCCGCCTGCGCGGCGACGTCGAGCTCGCGCGCGGGCCAGCGCTGCAGCGCCACCCGCGCCGCGGCGGCGAACGCCTCGGGCGCGGGCGACGCATCGGCGCGCCACAGCGGCGCCAGCGCGTCGAAGTACGCCTTGGCCACGGCGGCGCGTCCGGACGCCGCCATGTTGCCGAACTGCTGCTCCGGCGCCAGTTGCAAGCGTCGCTGCAGCGCCTGCGCGATGGCCGTCCGCACGTTGTCGCGGTCGTCGCCGGCGACCAGGGCGCGGCAGAGCGCTTCGTGCGCCGCGAGCCGCGGCGAGGCGAGCAGGCGTTCGATCGCGGCCTCGCGCGCTTCGCGACCGTCGTCGCCGGACGTCGACAGCATTGCGATCAGCGACGGCAACTCGCCAACGGCTGGATCCTGCGCCGCCGACCCCGGCGGCAGCGGATCAACGTCGAACGGCGCCCAACCGCCGCTGTCGGCCTGCGGGCGCACGGGCGCCATGGTCGGATCCGACGCCGCGCACGCAACCAGCAGCGACGCCAGCCACAGCGGCGCATGCGCGGCGAGAAGCTGGCGCGCAGGTCTGTCGTCCTGCTGCTTGCGTGGTTGCGATTGCATCTCGCCGATCGGTGCGTGCCGCTGGTGGCGTCCTCGTCGCGGCGACGTGCCGCAACGCCCGGCGCGGCATGGTACCGGCGCGCGACGCGGGCGCATCGCTCATTCGCTGCGGCTGCCGGCGGGCCGCTGGGATCAGCCGATGACGAGCCGCGCGGCCTTGGCCTTGCCGACCTGCACGACGTATGACCCAGGCGCGAGCGCGGCCTTGACGTCGCGCACGACGACGCCGTCGACGCGCACGCCGCCGCCCTCGACCAGTCGGCGCGCGTCGCTCGACGACGACGCCAGCCCGGCCGCCGCAATCGCCGCCGGCAACGGCGCCCTGCCGTCCGGCGTGCGCCGGAAGTCCGCCCCCGGCGACCACTCCGGCAGCACGTCCGGCAGGCCGCCCTGCTGGTGCACGCGGTCGTACTCGGCGCGCGCGGCGGCGGCGGCGTCCTTGCCGTGGTAGCCGGCCACCACCGCGTCGGCGAGGGCGAACTTGGCCTCGAGCGGGTTCTGCGCCAACGCCGCTGCCCGTTCCTTGGCGACGTCGGTCAGCAGCAGAAAGTACTTCGCCAGCAGCTCGTTCGGGACCTTCATCAGCTTGCCGAACTGGACCGAGGCCGACTCGGCGACGCCGACGTAGTTGCCGAGCGACTTCGACATCTTCTGGCTGCCGTCGAGGCCTTCCAGCAGCGGCATCGTCATGCACACCTGCGGGACCTGTCCGGCTTGCGACTGCAGATCGCGGCCGACCATCAGGTTGAACAGTTGATCGCTGCCGCCGATCTCGACGTCGCAGCGCAGTTCGACCGAGTCATGGCCCTGCAGCAGCGGGTAGAGGAACTCGTGCACGGCGATCGGCTGGCGCTCGCGGTGGCGCTTCTGGAAGTCGTCGCGCTCAAGCATGCGCGCGACGGTGTAGCGGCTGGCGAGCGCGATGCAGTCCATGAACGACTGCTGGTGAAACCACTCGCCGTTCTCGCGTTCCTCGACGTCGGCGATGTCGAGCACGGCGCCAACCTGCGCGCGGTACGTCTGCTTGTTGGATTCAACCCGCTCGCGCGTCAGCGCCGGACGCGTCTTGTTGCGGCCCGACGGGTCGCCGACCATCGCCGTTGCCGTGCCCCACAGCACGATGACGCGGTGGCCGAGGCGCTGGAAGTCGCGCAGCTTGCGCAGCGGCACGGTGTGCCCGAGGTGGATGTCCGGCGAGCTTGGGTCGATGCCGAACTTGACGCGCAGCGGCCGCCCTTCGGCGCGGCTCGCGGCGAGACGCTTCTTGAGGTCGTCGCGGTCGACGAGGTCGACGACGCCGCGCTCCAGGATGGCCAGTTGCTCGTCGGCGGGGAGGAACTTCACGCCCGCTGTCTAGCGGCGCGTCTGCGACCAGGCAAGCCAGGCGTCGCGGTCGCCGACGAGTAGCTGCTCGCCGGTCAGCTGGCTCAGGGCCGCCATCGCCACCTGCGCCTGGTCGGCGCGGCCAAATCGCACCGGCTCGAGCAGCAGCGCGACGGCGGCCTCGCGCTCGGCGGCCGGCGCACCGGCGGCGGCGACGGCGGCGAGCCAGACGCGCGGAAACGTCCGTGGCTCGAACACGCGCAAGGCCGCCTTCAGTTCCGCCAGCGGCGCCTTTTGCACCGCGCCGTAGCCAGCCGGCCACTGCGTGACCTTGGCTTCGGCGAGCAGGGTCTGCGGCACCGGCACGGCCTCATCGCCGACGCGCACATAGCCGGGCAGCAGCGACACGCGCACGACCACGCTGCGGCGCACGGCGTCTTCGACCGGTTCGTCGACGGCGACCGGCAGGCGCAACTCGCTGCCGGTCGCGAGCATGAACGCCGCGGGCAACCGGATCACGGCGCTGCTGCTGGCGGAGCGCACGCTGCCCTCGACGTACGCGTCGTCGATCGTGACGTGGACGAGGAATCCGGCGGGCTCGTCGTCGTCGACGCCGCCGAGCGACACGGCGTCGGCCGGCGCCGGCAGCCGCAGTTCGAACTGCAGCGGCAGGCCGAGCGCCACCGCCCCCTGCTCGAGCGGCACGGCCTTGCCATCCGAGCCGGGCGCTGGCGCCAGTAGCTCGAGCCGAGCCGCACGGGCGGCGTGGCCCTCGCAGAAGCGCAGACCGCGCTCGATGCGGCGGTACCCGGCGACGCGCTCGCGCACGCCCGGCGGTATGTCGGCGCGATCGAAGCGCGCCAACAGCATGGCCAGCTGGTCGACGTCGTGGCGACCGGTCGCCGGGTCTAGGCTCGTGGCGGCTTCCTGCAACTGCCGTAGGGCGCTGCGGTAGAACTCGTCGACGAGTCGCTGCTGCGGGCCGGACACCGACTCGCCGAACGGGATCGTCAGCGAGGGCGGCACGACGTCGGCAGGCGCCGGAGCGCCAAGCGCCTGCAGCGGCGCCTCCTCGACCGTCGTGACGCAGGCCGCCAGCAGGACGGCGACGGTGACGCGCCACGGGGCGCGCCACCGTCGCCGCCCCGCGGCGGCGGCAGGACTCACTGGTCCTTCTTCTCCGCGGCCTCGCGCGCGCTGACGCGCTGGCCGATGCCCTTGAGCTGGTTGGCGAGCGAACCGAGCGTCGGAGCCTGCGCCGGCGGGCGCTCGGCTTCCTTGGCCGTGCTCGGACCAGCGCCTTCCTCGCTCTCCTCGAAGTGCGCCTGGATGAGCGTGAGGCCGATCTTCCGCTCGTCGGTGTCGATCTTGATGATGCGAACCTCGACGCGCTGGCCGACCTTGACCACGTCCTCGGGGTTGTCGACCTTGTGGTCGGCGAGCTCCGAGATGTGCAGCAGGCCTTCGAGGCCCGCTTCCAGTTCGACGAACACGCCGAAGTTGGTGATCTTCGTGACCGTGCCCGGGACGCTGTCGCCGATGTGGTAGCGGGCCGGGATGTCCCCGGTCCACGGGTCGGCCTGCAGTTGCTTGAGGCCGAGCGCGATGCGCTTCTTGTCCTGGTCGACCGAGAGCACGACGCACTCGATCTCGTCGCCCTTCTTCACCACCTCGCTCGGGTTGGTGATCTTGCGCGTCCAGCTCATGTCGGTGATGTGCAGCAGGCCGTCGATGCCCTCCTGCAGCTCGATGAACGCGCCGTAGTTGGTGAGGTTGCGCACCTTGCCGCGGATGACCGTGCCGGGCGGGTAGTTCTCCGCCACCATGTCCCACGGGTTGACCTCGGTCTGCTTCATGCCGAGGCTGATCGTCTGCTTCTCGGTGTCGACCTCGAGCACCACGACCTCGACCTTGTCGCCCTGCTTGACGACCTCGTTCGGGTGGTTGACGCGCTTGGTCCACGACATCTCGGAGATGTGCACGAGGCCCTCGACGCCGTCCTCCAGCTTGACGAAGGCGCCGTAGCTCATCAGGTTGACGACCTCGCCAGCGATGCGCTTGCCCACCGGGTACTTGTCCGTGATGTTCTCCCACGGCGAGGCGAACTTCTGCTTCATGCCGAGCGCGATGCGCTCGCGCTCACGGTCAACCTTGAGGACCTTGACCTCGACCTCGTCGTCGAGCTTCAGCAGCTCCGACGGGTGGTTGACGCGGCCCCACGACATGTCGGTGATGTGCAGCAGGCCGTCGATGCCGCCCAGGTCGACGAACACGCCGAAGTCGGCGATGTTCTTGACGGTGCCCTTGCGGATCTGGCCCTCGGCCAGCTCGGCGAGCAGCTGCGCCTTCTTCGTCTCGCGCTCCTCCTCGATCAGCTTGCGGCGCGAGATGACGATGTTCATGCGCTCTTCGTCGATCTTGATGATGCGCGCCTCGATCTCCTTGCCGATCCAGTCGCCGATGTCGCCCGCGCGGCGGATGTTGACCTGCGAAGCCGGCAGGAAGACCGGCACGCCGATGTCGACCAGCAAGCCGCCCTTGATCTTGCGCAGGACGAGGCCCTTGACCGAGTCGCCCTCCTTGTGCGTCTGGATGATGTTCTCCCAGCCGCGGATGCGGTCGGCCTTCCGCTTGCTCAGCAGGATGTAGCCCTCCGCGTCGTTGATCTGCTCGACCAAGCACTCGATCTCGAGGCCCGGGACCACGGCGAGGGGGTCGGGGAATTCCTCCAGCGAGATGTGCCCTTCCGCCTTGTAGGACACGTCGACGACCACGGTGCCGTCTTCCTGCACCTTGATGACCTTGCCCTTGACGATCTTGTTGGGCGCCAGCTCGGCCACCGTCTTGCCGATCGCGGTGTCGAGTTCAGCCAGCGTAGCGGTGCCGAGAGCTTCCGTCGTGAGCCGCGTGAGCTCGCCGGCGCTCATGGAGAACTTCTTGATCAGATTCTTGCCGTGCATCAAACGAATGAGGGTTGAGGGATGGTCGGGGAAACAACGACGATGAGTGCTCTGCGGCGGCGGCCACTCGGCCGACGCTGCGTCGCGGTCACAGTCCCGTCGACCGGAACACCCGGCTGACGGTCGCCGTCGGCAAGGCTCAGGCCCTGCCGCCGGCAGATACGGTTGGATCGATCGGATCGGCGCCCGGCGCTGTGCGCGCGGCAGCATCGGCGCGGGCCGCGCGCAGCGGCACGCGGGCCAGTTCGGCAATGCGTGCGCGCAGCGCCTCCACGCCCCCGGGGGCGAGCACCCGCTCGGCCGACCACGGCTCGCCGTAGCGCACCACGATCTGGCGCGGGCGCGGCAGCCAGGCCCGGCGCGGCCACGCGCGCTGCGCGCCGTCGATGCCGACGGGCACCACGGTGGCGCCGGTCCGGCGCACCAAGAACTCGACGCCCGTCTTGAACGGAGCGACGGCGCCGTCAGCGCTGCGCGTGCCTTCGGGGAAGATGCCCACCACCTCGCCGGCGCCGAGGCTCTCGGCGATCAGGCGCAGCGCTACCTTGGACGGCGCGTCGCGGTCGATCAGCGTGACGCCGACCTGGCGCAGCCACCAACGCAGCGGCCCGAACTTCGCGAGCCCGGCCTGCGCCAGGAAGTTGACCTCGCGCCGGCAGTGTATGCCGACGAGCGGCGGGTCGAGGTAGCTGGCGTGGTTGGCGACGAGCAGCACGGGGCCGCTCGCCGGCACCGCGTCGCGCCCTTCAGCGCGCACGCGGAACCACAGCAGGCACATGGCATGCGCCACGCTCTTGCTGAGCTGCCACCAGAAGCGGCTGCGCGGAACGATGCTGGCGCGCGGAGCGCTCATGTCGCCCTCGTTTCACCGCGCACCAGCGCCAGCAGCCGCGCCATCACCGCCTCGGCCGGCAAGCCGGTCGAGTCGATGTAGACGGCGTCCGGCGCGCGCACGAGCGGCGCGTCGGCGCGCGCGCTGTCGAGGCGATCGCGCTGCACGATCTCGGCGAGCACGTCCGCTTCGCTGACCACGCGGCCCTTCGTGGCAAAGTCCTGGCAGCGCCGCCGCGCCCGTTCTGCGGGTGCGGCGTCGAGGTAGATCTTCCAGCGCGCGTCGGGGAACACCACGGAGCCCATGTCGCGCCCTTCGGCGACGATCGGGCCCTTGCTGGCCACCTGACGCTGCAGGTCGCCCATCGCGGCGCGCACGAATGGCAGCGCCGAGACGGCCGAGACCTGCGCCTCGACCTCTTGCGTGCGGATCTCGGCGGTCACGTCCTGGCCATTGAGCAACACGCGGCCAGCGGGGAGTTCGAGCTTGGCGTCCGCGAGCGCGGCGCGCATGCGCGCTTGCCCACGGTCGGGTTCGCCCGCGCAATCCGCCGGCGCGCAGCCGCGCCGCAGGAAGCACAGCGTGATCGCCCGGTACATCGCGCCCGTGTCGAGGAACGCGAAGCCGAGCTGTTGCGCCAACTGCCGCGCGACCGTGCTCTTGCCCGCGCCGGACGGGCCGTCGATGGCGACGACCGCGCGCGGCGACGGCGCGCCGGCATCACGGAACGTTGGGCTGGCAGGCACGCGGCGGCGCGGTGGAAAGGGTTGGGGAGGAAATCGATCCGGATTGGAAAAGATCGGGCCGGACGCGCGACCTTTGCCGAATGTCCGGAGGACGGCGAGCGCCGTCCGAGGGGGCGAAGAGTCTAGCGACCGGCCGGCTCGGGTGGCAACGGCCAAACCCGGCTCAGCGCGCCCTTTCTGCCGTCCGACGCCGTCGCCGGAAACCTAGTTGCCGAAGGGGCATGGGCCCGGCTCGGCAACTGCGACCAGCCCTGCGGCCGTGCAGCGCACCGGGCGCCAGCCCGCCGCGTCGATGGCGAGGCCGACCGGATCGGCGTCGAACGCCGGCAGCACGCGATACTCCCCCACCCCGTGCCGGCCCCGGGCGAACCGATGGATGTGGCCGAAGACCAACCGCGAAGCGCCCGTGGCGAACGCCGCGCCAACCGCCGCCGCCGTCGGCAGGAAGCGCGTCTGGTCGCCGCCGCGGATCACCATCGCGCTCTTCGCCCGCGCGCGCGCCGCGACGCGCAGCGCCAGCGCGACCGGCAGGCTGCGCGCGATCGCGCGCGTCACCGGATGGCGGAGCCAGCGCTTGGCGCGCTGGTACGGCAGGTCGTTCTGGCACAGCTCGTCGCCGTGCAGCAACAGCGTGTCGACGCCGCCGAGCGCGCCGCGCAACCCGCCGGCGACGACCACGGCGCCGCTCGCCGCCGCGAACTCGGGGCCGAGCAGGAAGTCGCGGTTGCCGTGCAGGACGTGCGCCGGCACGCGGTCGTCCGCCAGTTGGCGCAACAGCGCCGCGGTGTCGCGCCAGATGCCGACGCGCGCCTGCCCGCGGGCGACGTACGAGTCGAACAGATCGCCGAGCAAGAACAACGGCGTGCGCTCGCGGCGGGCAGCGGCGACGGCGTGGCCGAGCGCCGCGAACGGCGACCCGCCGTCGGCGGGCAGATGCAAGTCGGACACCAGCAGCGCGCGCTCGCACGCCTGCGCCAGCGCGTGCACGCGGGTGCCGAGCACGGTCGCGACCACCGTCACGGCCGCACCTCGACGAACAGCCCGCTCCACGGATCGAGGCGCAGGTCGAAGCGCGTCGCCGGCCCGTCGCCGATCGCCGAACCGTCGAGCCGGAACAAGCGCCGCGGCGTCGGCAGTTCGAGCCGCACCGCGCGCGCGCCGTCGCGGGCGAGTTCGCGCAGCACCGCCGGCGCGTCGAGCGCGTTCACGCGCACGGTCAACACGTCGCGACCATCGCGCAGTCGCAACCGCGTGCGCCGGATGCAGGTCGGCAATCCGTCGCCGCGCACTTCGCACGGCGGCTCGACGCCGGCGCGCTGCAGCACGCCGCGCACGCGGCGGCGCAGATCGAACGCCGTCTCGATTGCGGCGATGTCGAGGCGCCAGGCGCCATAGCCGGCGACCGGCGCGTTGAGGTAGACGGCGCGGCCCCGGCCGAGCGTGTGCTCGAGGTGCGCCATGCCGCCCTCGCGCTTCTCGCCCATCGCGCCGGCGAGGCCGCCCTCGGCGAGCGGCAGGCCGCGGCCACGGGCGACCGGCTGGCCTTCGCGCACCAGCAGCGCGTCCCAACGCCGGCTGCGCGCGCTCACGCCGAACAGCGCATCGAGCGCGCCGCTGCCGCGGCGCAGCAACTGTTCGTCGTAGAGGCCGGTCGAGTGGTCGGCGAGCGCCGTCCCGCCGGCGTGCACGTAGGCGCGGACCGCCTGGGCCGTGCGATCGGCGAGCGCGATCGTCGCGGGCAGGACGAGCACGCGCGGCCGCTCGCGCAGCAGGCTCTCGGCGAGCGTCGCCTCGGCGACGAAGCGGGGCTCGACGCCGAGGTCCTGCAGCAGGCGCACCCAACCGACGCGCGCAGCCTGGCTGGTGCTGTGCGTCCGTTCGTGCGAGGCCAGTCGCCGCGGCCACGTCATGCCGTCGCCGGCGGAGTCGAGCATCCACCACGCGCGCACCGCGGCCTGCGACTCGACCAGCCAGACCGACGCAAGAACCTGGCTCGCGCCGGCGCAGGCGTCGAGCGTCGGGCCGAGCGCCGACTGCGCGGCGACGACGGCGGCGCCGAACGGCGTCAGCGCGCCATCGGCGCCGGCGACCGTGCGATCGTTCCACGCCACAGCGCCGTGCGCGCCGTCACAAGCGAGCGCCGCGAAGGCGGCCTGCGCCCAGTGCGCCAGCGACGCGCCGCCGAGCGCGGCTTCGTTCGGCGGCGCGATGCTGGCGTAGTGGTGCGCGCCAGCTGGCGCGAGGCTCCACGCCAGCTCGACGGCGCCGCCGAGCGCGTACGGCTCGACCAACGTCAACGACGGCAGCCAGCGCGCGAAGTCGTTGCCGCCGAAGGCCGCCGGCGCCGACAGGCCGGTCAATCCCACCGGCACGCCAGGCGCCGCCGCGTGCGCCGCGGCGGCGAGCCGCCGGATCGCGTCGGCGTACTGCTCGTCGACGAAGTCGAGCCACGCGCCGAACGGGCGCAGGTCGGCGGGCAGCTCGGCGTCGCCGAGTTCGCGGCGTCGGATCTGGTCGACGGTCGGCGGCGCCAGCTGCTCGAACGTGGCGAACTGCGTGCCGAGCGCGGCATTGGCGGCGTCGAGGCTGCCGTAGCGCTTGCGCGCGAAGGCGCGGAAGGCGGCGAGGCAATGCGCGCACCGGCAAGTGTCGAGTGGCGCGTCGTGGCGCGTCGCCGACGGCTCGTCGGCGAGGGCGACGAAGCGCAGCGACGGGCCGCGCGCGCGCGCGACCTCGGCGGCCACAGCGGCGACGGCGGCGTCGAGGACCCCCGGCGCCGCGAAGCACGTCGGCCGGACCAGCGCGGCCGGATCGCGCCGCGCCTCGTAGGCCGCGCGCACGGGCGCCCACGCGTCGTCGCGCAGCTCCAGCAGCCCCTTGCCGATCGGCTGGTCGAGGTAGAAGCCCAACCCCTTGCCGATCGCGGGCGCCGGGTCGGCGCCGCGACCATTCTGCACGGCGGTGAAACCGTGCTGCGCGGCGACCGCGGCGCCCTCCGGCGCCGAGATCCACAGCACGCGCTCGAAGCGCGTCGGCGGCGCCGGCATCGGCGGCGCCTCCTGGGCGCCGACGATGGCGCTCGCGGCGGCGGCGACGGCGAGCGCGCGCAGGCACGCGCCGGGGGCCGTCATTCGATGCCGTAGTCCTTGAGCTTCTCCCACAGGACCTTGCGCGAGATGCCGAGGACGGACGCGGCCTTGGTGCGGTGGCCGCCGACGCCGCGCAACACGGCGCGCAGATGCTCGCGCTCGGCGTCGACCAGCACTTCGCGCAGCGAGCGCAACGCCGTCGGCGGCTCGAGCGCGGCGCGGCGCGTGCGATCGACGGGCAGCAGGTGCTCCTTCTTCAGGATCGTGGCGCCGCCGGACAGCGCGATCGACTGGGCGATTCGGTTCTCCAGCTCGCGGACGTTGCCGGGCCAGCTGTACTCGGCCATCACCTCGAGCACGTCGGTCTTGACCGTGAACGTGCGGCCGCCGCCGAGCTTCTCGACGAAGTGCTGCACTAGCATCGGCATGTCGCCCTCGCGCTCGCGCAGCGGCGGCAGGCGCACCGGGACGACGTTGAGGCGGTAGTAGAGGTCCTCGCGGAACTTGCCGGCGCGCACGTGCTCGAGCAGCGGCACCTTGGTGGCGGCGACGACGCGGATGTCGACCTTTACCAGCGACTCGCCGCCGACGCGCTCGAACTCGCGCTCCTGCAGCACGCGCAGCAGCTTGACCTGCACCGACAGCGGCATGTCGTCGATGTCATCGAGGAAGATCGTGCCGCCGTCGGCGACCTCGAAGCGGCCGCGGCGCAGCTTCTGCGCGTCGGTGAAGGCGCCCTTCTCGTGGCCGAACAGCTCCGTCTCCAGCAGCGTGTCGGGCAGCGCGCCGCACGACAGCGCCACGAACGACTTGTCCTTGCGCGCACTGAGCTGGTGAATGGCGCGGGCAATGCGCTCCTTGCCGGTGCCGCTCTCGCCCTCGATCAGCACGGAGGCCTCCGTCGGCGCCACCGTGCGCACGGTCTTGACCACCGACTGCATGGCGCGACTCTCGCCGATCACACCGGGCAGCCCCTGGCCCTGGACGTCCTTGAGCTGTTCGCGCAGCCGCTGATTCTCGCACAGCAGCGCGCGGTACTTGCCGATGCGCTGGATGCGCTCGAGCACCTGGTCGTTGAGGAAGGGCTTCGGGATGTAGTCGTCGGCGCCCAGTCGCATCGCCTCGACGGCGTGCTCGACCGTGGCGAACGCGGTCATTACCAGCACCTCGGTGTCCGGCCGCGCGCGCTTGGCGGCCTGCAACACCTGCATGCCGTCGGCGCCCGGCAGGCGCACGTCGGTGATCACGAGGTCGTAGCTGGTGTGCCCGAGTTCGGCGATCGCCAGCTTGCCGTCGGCGACGTGCTTCACGTCGTAGCCTGCGCCTTCGAGGTCGTCCGTCAGCGTGATCGCGATCGTCTGTTCGTCCTCGACGAGAAGGATGCGGACCGGTTGGGCAGTCAAGCCTGTCCCCCGCCTGTCTCGGGCCGCCGTGCGTCCGGACCGTCGCTCGCATCGCGCAGTCTGGACTCTCCAAACGAGCGCACGATGCTGCCGCCGGCGCGAGAAGCGTCTTCGAGCGCCGACTCGGCCTGCGCCAGCAGCGTGTCGAAGAACATCGCCTTGTGGTCGACGACGGAACTGACGCCGACGCTCACGCAGAGCGCGAGGGGCTTGCCGTCGATGGCGACCTCGAGGCCAGCGAACGCCGCGAGCAACCGATCGGCGACGAGGCGCGTGCCCGCAAGGTCGGTGTGCGGCAACAGCAGCAGATAGCGGTCGTCGTTGGTCGTGCCGAGCAGGTCGGAGCCGCGGGTCTTGTCGCGGACGAGCTGCGCCATGGCGGTGCGGACGGCGTGGCGGAGTTCGGCGCCGTAGAGGTCGACGAGTTGGGGCAGGCGGTCGACCTGCAGCACGATGCAGCCCAACGGCAAGCCGTGGCGGCGCGACCTGGCGAACTCATTCTTCATCAGGTGCAGGATCTGCGCCTGCGAGAAGAGGGCGCCGCTGAGGAAGCCCTCGGTCGACTCCCTGCCGCCTGCCCGCGTCCCCGTCGAACGCGTCTTGCGAAAGCCTGGTTTGGTCATCGCGATGCGTGCTGTAGCCGCACACCCTATGCGCCGCGGCCACGCTACAGCCAGCGGCGGTCCGGCCGCGGCATGGCCCGGACCATACTGGCCCGGAAGCAAACCGGTCCGACAAGGCGCCTGGCAACTACCTGCCCGGAATAAAAATACGGGCCTCAGCCGGTCAGAACTGAGGCCCGTGAGAGCGGGTCAGGCTGCGCAATGGAGAGGGCGGTTAGGGAGGGGGATACTGGTCTCCACCACACAGCCAAAGACCCGTCGGTGTCTGCTGGTTCGGAACCGGCGAACCGGTTCCGGCTGGCCCGATGGTCAGTCAGGTCAGCGGACTTCTACCGAACGATCATAGAGCGTTTCTCGCCAGCAGTGGCCGAGGCCACCGCCGTTGTCCCGTTTCGAGTCCCAACTAGGCGAGCTAGGGCGCGAACCGCGACACGAAACGTGATGATGCCGCCCGCTTTCCGGATTTCAACACCCGCTCCACCAGAAATTCGACACACCGTCCCCAGGACCGTCGCAGCCGCCGCCAGCAGCGCCCGGCTGAATGCGAAAATAGGGCCACATCCACTTGTCGATTCGTGCTTTACGAAGCGTCCCGGCGATGCAACCGCGTTTCCACACGGGGGCGGGAAATAGTGGAGAGACTTCGTCCCCAGATCAACCGGCGAACGTCTGGCGGCACCAGGTGACCGCTGCATCGAGCCAACCGACGGCGACGTAGATGTCGACCGCAGGCCACTTGTACCTGGCGGCGACGAGCCCGGTGACCAGCACGATGGCGAACAGCGCGCCGAAGACGAACTGCGCGCAGAGCCGCGCGAGCAGCCCCTTGGCCTTGCGGCCGATGCCAGGCTTCGGATTCTCGCGACCACCGCGCAGGATCCAGTCGCGCTGGGCGATAAGACCCTGCTGCACGAGGCGCTGCGGCTCGACCGGCGCGGCCAGGATCGCGCGCGTGGTCGCCTCCCACGGGTAGTCGGCGCCGGTGGCCATCGCGGCCGTGCGCAGGCGCTCGAGCGCCGGCTTTGGCACCGCGCCGGCCATCAGGCGAAGCGCGGCTGCGGCCACCGCCGCCTCGACGCCGTCGGGCTGGCCGGGATCGCGCTTGCCGTCGTCTGGCGTGGCAACCATACGCCGTGGCCTGGCCGACCGATCAGGCCTTCTGGGCCTTGGTGAACTGGCGATTGCGACCGCGGACGGCCTTGATCAGCGGGTAGCTGACCGTCTTGTCACCCTTCTTCAGGGTGATGACGCCGCGCTTGATGACCTTGGTCGACAGCTTCAGCGTCACGACCTGCCCGTCCGGCGTCAGGATCCGGACCGGCTGGATGTTCGGCTTGAACGTCCGCTTGCTGCGGCCGGTGACGCGGCGACCGACGCCGCCGTCCTTCTTGGCCAAGCCGCGGCGCTTGACTTGGTGACCAATACGGGTGCGACGACCAGTGACTGCACAGACTCGGGACATGGCGGCTCGGGGTAGGAAGGGCGGAGCAGGATAGCCATGGACCGGGCCGCCGCAAGGCCCTGCCCAGGCGGCTTCTCGTCCGGTTCCGGATTCATGGCGCCGCGGTGGCGACCTGCGGCGCCGGCGAACGGTTGCCGGCCGTCGGCGACCCCGCCCGCCGGAAGCGCACGACCTCCGCCACGGCCGCGCCAACGTCCTGGGGCGCCACCGCCGGCGCGGACACGTTGCTTGCCCGCGGCGGCGCGCCATCGTCGCCGCGTCAGGGCGCGCGACCATCGCCACGGCGAGCAGGCGCGGGAATGGACCCTGCGGCGCAACCTGCCGCTCTCGTGGCAGCGAACGCCCCTGCGCCTCAGCGCGGCGCGGGCGCTTGCGCCTCGCGGTACCAACGCAGGCGATCGGCGTAGTCGACGCCGGCCACGCCGGCGCGCTCGACGGCGAGTTCGGCGCAGGCAATCGCGTCGTCGCCCCGGCCCGACAGGAACATCGCCAGGGCGACGGTGTCGTACTCGAAGTACGCAAGGTCGGACTCGGCCGCCGTCATGCGCTCGGCGAGGCCGACGGCGAAGGACGTCCAGCGCCCCATCGAGCGCTGGTCGGTGAGCAGGCGCCAGCAGTCGTTGTTGCTGCGGATCGCCGGATCGCGCTGCGCGAGGTAGCCGTCGAGCACGCGCGCGCCGGCCGCAGCGTCGCCAGCACAACGCACGGCGGCGCCATAGCGCGCGGCCGCCAGCGCGCGCGGCTCGCCGCGCAGGGCAGCCGCGCGATCGACGACGAGCGTGGCGAGGTCAGCGTGGACGGCAGCATCGGGGCCTTCCGCCAGGATCGCGGCGAGTTCGAGGCAGCCCACCGCGTCGTCGCGAACGAGCCGCCGCGCGGCGATGGCGCGCCGGCCGATCTCACGATGGTCGCCGGCGTGCACGTGCAAGCGCAGGACCGCCAACTGCACCGCCGGGTCGTCGGCCGCCGACGCCTCGGCCCGCGCAGCCACCGCCAGCGCGCGCCGGGCGAAGTCCGCCTTGCGCACCTCGCCGCGCATCGCCAGGTCGAGGAACGCCGCCAGCGCGCGCGGTTCGTCGGCGAGCGCGCCGAGCGCCGCGTCGGCGAGTTGGGCAGCGAGCGCGGCGTCGCGGCAACCGATCGCGGCGACGAGATACAGCATGCCGCGCAACTGGCCGTCGCGCGGCGCGTGCGCCACCGCCGCGTGCAGCGGCGCCACCGCTGGCGGGCGCAGGTCGAACAGCGACCGGCCAAAGCGCCGCCGGCAGTCGCGGGCGCCGCGCGCGGCGGCGACGTCGTCATGGCCCGCGAGGATCCCCGCGAGCGCGTCGACGAGCCCGGCGAACGGCTCGCCGACGAAACGCACGATGCCGCGGTGATCGGCGACCACGACAAAGGCCGGATCGTCAGCGGCGAACCACGACGCCGTGGCGCCGGTCGCGTCGACGACGCGGCGAAAGCCGGTCGGGACGTCGACGGTGTCCGCGGCGACGACCGCGACGAAGTCGACCGGCGCGTCGACGAAGCGACGGGCGAGCGCAGCGCCGCAGGGCGCTTCCGCGCGCGCCGCCGCCGCGCGGGCGCCTGCGCCGCACCAGTAGACGACAGCGGCGACGTCGCCCGCGACCGGGGCGTCGCCGGGACGGTTCGGCAGCGGCGCGCCCGGTTCGACCTGGGCAACGACCAGCAACGGCCACAGCGCGGCCGCGAGCAGGCGCAACGAACGAGGCATCACCGAGACAAATCGGCTGCGGCGCCGGCCACGCCTGAGGCAACCGGCGTTAGCGCCACGGCGCCCGTGGGAACGAGGCTTCCGGTCGACCGGCCGACGGGCCACAATCACCGATGGTCGCATCCCCTGATTCCCGCCCGCCGGCACGCGGGCGTCCCCGCCGCGTCAGGCGGGTCCCCTAACCCTCCATGAAGACTTCGACCCTGCTCTGGTGCGTCGCCGTTGCTGCGGCGTGCGCCAACGTCACCGCCCCAACCCCCGACCAGGAAGCCCGGCTCAACGCCGCCCGCGCGCTGCTCAGCGACGAGCCACTGCGCGCGCTCGACCTCGCCGAAGCGCTGCTGAAGGACGCCCCCGGCATGAAGCCGGCCCGCCTCGTCGCCGCTGAAGGCTCGATGCGGCTGGCCCAGACCGGCTCCGGCCCGGCGAACCTGCACTACGTCGACGCCGCCACGCAGTTCGAGAAGGCGCTGCAGGACGGCGACGACGTCGAACAGCCGCTGGCGCTGCAACTGCTCGCCGAGTGCCGCTACGCGCTCGGCGAGTTCGAGGCCTGTGAGGCGGCCGCTGCCCGTGCCGCCGCCGCCTACGCGGCGATCGATCTGCCCGAGCGCCGCGCCGGCGCCGCCGTCGCGGCGCTGCTCGCCGGCCGCGCCGCGCTGCAGCGCTTCGTCGCCAGCCGCCAGCTGGAGCTCGACGGCGGCAAGGCGGACGCGCGCGGCAAGATCGCGTTCGAGAAGGACACGATGCAGCTCGCCAACGCCGCCGCCAGCTGGTTCGACACCGCGCGCACGCAACTGCCCGGCGACGCGATTACCAACCTCGTGCTGCTGTACCGCTGGCTCGAGAACAGCAACGCGGTGATGACCACGCTCGAACGCGGCCTGCGCGAAGCGCCGCAGGAGACGGCCGTGCACGACGCCTTCCAAGCGTGGATGCGCGAGACCGGCCAGTCCGAGGCGATGCTCGGCACGTACGCGCAGCTGGTGCGCAGCAACCCGACGACGACGATCTTGCGTTGGCACCAGGGCCGCGCGCTGTTCGCGCGCGCCGACAAGCTGCGCCAGGACGGCAACTTCCAGGGCGGCATCGCCGCCTACGACAAGGCCGCGGCGGCCTTCGGCGACTACCTCGCGATGGTGCCGGCCCACGCCGACGCCGCCCGCCAGTGGCTCGCGCTGTGCGACCTTTCGGCCTGCCGCTGCGCCGTCGACATGGGCGACCTCGCCACCGCCGAGCGGCGCATGTTCGCCGCCGCCGACGCCTCGCCGGCCGCGACGGCCTACACCGACGGCGCACCGCAGCTCGTCGACAGCTTCGGCGGCCACTTCACCGGCGCCGCCTTCGCCATCCACGCCGCGTGCGCCGAGGGCGGCGACGACGCGCTCGCCAAGGCGCTCGGCTTCAACGAGCGCGTGCTGGCGCGCTTCCCCGACCGCTGGGGCTTTCTCTACAACAACGCCGCGCTGGCCGCGCGCGACCTCGGCGTGCAGAAGTCGCAGCAGGGCGACGCCGCGACCGCGAAGGCGCTGTGGGAGCGCAGCTACGGCTTCTACGAGAAGGCCGTCGCGCTGTCGCCTGACGACGCGCGCATCGTCAACGACTGCGGCCTGATGCTGATCTACCACCTCGACCGCGACCTCGACCGCGCCCGCACGCTGTTCGAGCGCGCGATCGCGCTGGGCAAGAGCCAATTGGCCGCGCTGCCGGCCGACGCCGACCCACGCGAGCGCGAGCGCACCGAGGAGGCGATCGGCGACGCCTACCAGAACATCGCCGTGCTGCTGAAGGAGCAGCTGCGCAAGCCGTTCGCCGACTACGAGGAGTTCTGCGCCGAGGCAGTGAAGTACTTCCCGTACCAGCGCCGCGAAGCCGCCGCGCTGCTGCGCAGCAAGGGCGTCGGCGATCTGGGCTCGACGGCGCGCGCGCAGACGGCCGCGCGGCTCGCGCAGGGCCAGGGCGGCGCGGCCGAGGCGCTGCAGAAGCGCAAGACCGACATCGACAAGAAGGTCGCCGCCGAGGACTTCGACGGCGCGCTGACGGCGCTCGACGAGCTCGCCAAGGACTGCAAGGACCACGCGCCCTACCAGTTCCTCAAGGGCGAGATCACCATGAAGCTCGCCGCGCAGGCGCGCGACACCGGCCGCAGGGGCGTCGACCTGTTCTTCCAGGACGCGGTCGCCGCGCTCAAGCGCGCCGTCGAGCTCGACAGCGAGCCATCGGCCCCGCGCCAGCTGCTGGCGCAGGCGCAGTACGAGTCGGGCGACACCGAGTCGGCAACGCGCACGCTGACGGCGCTGCTGCTGCACCTGCAGTCGCAAGGCGGCGGCAAGCCCGAGGAGCTGCTCGCGCTGCACACGCTGCGCGCCAACGCCGGCGCGCGCACCTACGCGACCAAGAAGCAGGCGAGCCAGGACGACAAGGAGCTGCTGGCCGCAGCGCGCGCGTCGTTCCGCCTGCTCGATGAAAAGGGCAAGCTCGACACGCCGCTGGTGGCGCTGTGGGCGACGATGGAGCAGTGGGCCGGCGCTGGCGCCGAGGCCGTCAACGTCTACGGCCGCGCGCTCGCGCGCACGCCGGACGACATGGCGCTGCTCGAGGCGCTGCTCAACACTGCCAGCGCAGCCAGCCAGGTGCCCATCGCGGTCGACGTCCTCGGCAAGCGCGAGGACGCGACCGGCCTGTGGTACCTCGGCAAGGCGCGCTTCTGGCTCGCCGACGTCGAGCGCGGCGCCAGCCGCAACGCCGAGGCCCAGAAGGCCCTCGACGGCGCCCGCGAGGCCTTCGCGGCGTCGATGCAGAAGAACGCGCAGTTCCGCGAGAGCTGCGAACAGTGGATCGCGATGGTCCTCGGCAAGAAGGGCAACATCGCCTTCTGGAGCGAGGACCTCGCCAACGCCGAGACGTGGCTGCTGGAGTCGATCAAGGCGCGGCCCGACCAGGCCACCACTGATCTCGGCCTGACCGAGACGACGAAGCAGGGCCTGATGCGCGTCGCCGACGCGCACTTCAAGAAGGGCGACCTCGGCAAGGTCGAGCGCATCTACCGCGCCGCGTCGGACGCGGCCAACAGCGATCTCGACCTGCTCAACAACTCGGGCCTGTTCGCGCGCGACTGGGGCAACCAGCTCGAGGCGGCCGGCAAGAAGGCCGAGGCGATGGGCATGTACGAGCAGAGCTACATGGCCTACCGCCGCGCGCAGCAGCTCGAGCCGCAGAACGTGCGCCTGCGCAACGACTGCGCGCTGATCGCGATCTACCACCTCGACCGCGACTGGGAGCTCAGCAAGGAGCTGCTCGACGACGCCATCGCCGACGGCGACAAGATCCTCAAGGAGACGCCGCCCGGCGACGCCGACGAGAAGCAGAAGCTCGAGGAGGCGGTCGGCGACTGCTACGAGAACCTCGCCCTCTGGCACCTGAAGAAGAGCAAGGACGGCGCGGCGGCCAAGGCCGCTGCCCAGGCGAGCGCCAAGTACTACCCGGGCGCCCGTCGGCCGGGCGCCCGCCGGCACCTGCAGGCCGCGGAACGGCTGTTGCAGGGCAAGTGACATGAAACCCGCGCTCGCGTCGCCGTTCGCCCTGCTGCTTCTCGCCTGCGCCGCGGCGCAGGAGCCGGCCCCGACGGCGCAGCAGGACAACGCGCTGCGGGCGCGCGCGTTCGCCGCCGAGAACGGCAAGCGCTTCGGCGAGGCCGCGGACGCCTTCCTGGCGCTGCACCGCGCCACGCCCGAGCGCGTCGAGTGGATCGTCGCCGCCGGGCGGTGCCTGGGCCGCAGCGGCCGCTTCCGCGACGCGGTGACGCTGCTCGACGACGCACGCAGACGCGTCCCCAACGCGCCGGAGATCGCCGCGATCCTGGCGCGCACCTACCTGCTGCAGGCCGACACCGACCCGAGCGTCCTGCACCCGGAGATCCTCTGGGCCGACGCGGCGGATCTCGCCGAGGACGTGCTGGCCCGCCTGCCCGACGACGAGGACTGCCGGCTGGTGCTGGCGCAGGCGCGCTACCTGCTCGGCGACCGCGCGCAGGCGGTGGCCCAGGCCGAGGAGGCGGTGCGACGCCACCCGCAGCGCGCCGGCGCCCACGTGCTGCTCGGTCGCATCGCCGCCGACCGCATGCGCGGGCTCGTCGGCCGCTACGACCGCGAGCGACCCGACGGCCAGGAGGCCGCCGACCTCGTCGGCCGCATCGACGAGGCCCGCCAGCAGGCGATCCGCTGCTACGAACGCGCCGCCGCGCTCGACCCGGCCCGCGCGCATCCCTTCGTCGCGCTCGGCGAGATCGCGTGGCTCGACCGCAAGCCCGAACTCGCCCGCGAGCGCTTCGCCGATGCCCTGGCACGCGACCCGGAGATCGCCGTCGACCACGACGCGCTGTGCGCCGGCCTCGACTGGCAGGCGCGTGCCGCCTTCTACGCAAGCCTGCGCAAACGCTACGACGGCGTGACGGACCGCGAGCCGCGCAAGGCCGCCGCGCTGGCCTTCCAGGAGGGCCGGGCGCGCAGCGACGGCCGCGAGTGGCAGGCGGCGCGCGACCTGTTCGCCGCGGCGCTCGCCGCCGATCCGGCGGCCACCAACAACCGCTACTACCTGTTCGTCTGCGCCTGGAACCTCGACGACCACGACGGCGCCGAAGAGCACGGAGCGGCCTACGCCACCGAGAGCGCGCCGCGCTTCGCCGACGTGCTGCGCGGACTGCCGGCCGACAAGCGCAGCGAGCTCGCCGCCGTCGTGCAGTACCTCGGCGACCGCGCCTTCCAGAAGGGCCGCGTGCCGGCGAGCCGTGACCTCAACCACGCGCTCGCCTGCTTCAAGGACAGCGCCGACGCGTGGAACAACCACGCATTCCTGTGCCGCGAGACCGGCCGCTTCGAGGACGCATGGTCGTCCTACCAGCACGCGCTCGAGAAGGAACCCGACTCGCCGCAACTGCTGAACGACGCCGCCGTCGTGCTGCAGTACCACCTCGCCTCGCCGGAGCGGCTGGCGAAGGCGCGCGCGATGTACGACAAGGCGATCCAGCTCGCCGACAAGCAGCTCGGCGACGAGCGCGTCACCGGCGCCGCGCGCGAGCGCGCGCAGAAGGCGCGCCAGGACGCGTGCGCCAACCTCGACGCGCTGCCGCGCTAGTCTGCGGCTTCCGGCGCCAACCGCCGCCCGAGGTTGCCGTACTCCCGGTACGGCGCGATGTCCGGCGCGCCGGCGGCGTAGCGCCAGATCAGCCCGCGCGCAGGATCGGGCGGCACGGCGAGCAGCGAACTCGACACCGTGCCGTAGCCAAGGCCGCGCTTGCAGATCGCATGGTGGCCGTCGCCGCCGGGATCGCGCAGCACGCCGGCGAGCAACTGCAGCCGCCGCTCGAGCGGCAGCGCCGGCGCGAGCGCGGCAGGCAGACCGCGCGGCTGCAGTTCGCCGGGCGCGTGTTCGTTGGTGACGATGAGCGCTGGCTCGCGCCAGTCGAGGCGCTGCAGACGACCGCCGGCGTGCCGCAACACGACGATGGCGCGCGCATCGGCGACGACCAGTTGGAAGCCCGCGTGCGCGTGCTCGTCGACGCGGCGCGCAACCGCGGCGAGCCCGGCCTCGAGGTCGTCGGCGTCGAGCGCGAGGTGCACGAGGTGGCCGCGCGACGGCGCGTCGGGGACCGGTGGCGCGCCAACGACGTTGGTGAGGCCGGCGACGACGCCGCGGTCGTTGACGCCGAGCCATGTGCCGCCGGCGCGCCGATCGCGCGGCGAAATCGCCCGCCGCGCGCTGCCGACCCACAGGCCCGGCGGCAACGCCGGCCGGTCGGTGCGTTCGTCGCGATTGCCGGCGACGACCAGCGGGTGGTCGGCGTGGCGGCCGCGCAGGACGATCAGGATGCACATGGGGCTCGACCGGCGAGTCTAGCCCGACGCGCCGCCGCTCGTGCCTGCGAGCGGCGCCTGCGCGGTTGCCCGCCGCAGCGCGAACATCAGCGCGCCGGCGATCGCGCACAGCGCCGAAGCGGCGAGGAACGCGCGGCTGAACACGACGCTGCCGTCGCCACTGGCAGCGACGGCGGCGCCGAGCAGCGGCCCGAGCGCGAGGCCGAACTGGATGCAGCTCTGCACCATGGCGAACGCGAGCGTGCGGTTGCGGTCGGCGACGCGCTTGCTGGCGGCGGCGTAAGCGAGCGTCATCGAGCCGGCCATCAGGCAGGCGATGCCGGCGCGCAGTAGCAGGAACGGCCGGATCGCCGTCACCCAGGCCATCGCCGCGTACGCAACGCCGAGTCCGAGCGCCAACCACGCCAGGCAACGCAGCGGCCCGTGCCGGTCGGCCATGCGCCCCCACCACGGCGTGCACACCCACTGCGCCACCGCCAGCACGCCGAAGGCGACGGCGACCGTGCGGTCGAGCGCGAGCGTCGGCGTGGCGCTGTTCGCGGCGATCCACGGTTCGGCGCCGAGCTGCCGCACGAACAGCGCCAACAACGGTTCGAGCATGTTCTGGCCCAAGCGCAACAGCAACAACAGCGCCAGCAGCCAGCCGAACACCGGGTGCAGCACGAGGCCAAGCGCGTCGCGCCGGAACGACGCGAAGAATGCTCCGCGCGCGGCCGCCGGCGTCTGCTCCTCGTGCGCGAACACCGCCAATTGCACGGCGGCGAGCGCCGACAGGCCGCTCGCGATCCAGAACAGCGCCGTGCGGCCGAACCAGTAGGTCGCCTCGGCGCCGAGGTACGGGCCGAGGAACGAGCCGCACGCCATCGCCACCTGCATGCGGGCGATGACGAGGCCATGGACCTCCTTCGGCGCGCCTTCGGACACCAGCGATATCGCCGGGGCGACGTAGCCGGCGAGCACGCCTTGCAGCGCGCGCATCGCCAGCAGCGCCAGCGGCGAAGGCATGAACGGCATCAGCGCCGTCGTCACTGCGATCGCCAGGTTGGCGCGGATCGCCATCGGCTTCTTGCCGGCGGCGTCGCCGACCGCCCCCCACAGCGGACCGGCGACCGCGGCGCTGAACGGCGCGGCGCCGTAGATGATGCCGGCCCATAACGCCAACTCGGCCTCGTCGTCGATGCCGAAGCGCTCCTGCACGTAGAGCGCGAGCACCGGCAGGAAGGCCATCAACCCCATCGACGTCGCGAAGAGGCTCGGCCACACCGCATGGAAGTTGCGCCGCCCGGGATCCAAGGCGCGCGCTTCTAGCCGCTCGACCGTCGCAGCGGAACGGCGAGGAGCCGCGCGCGCCACGACGCCGGCGGCCGCGCCCGGCGCGCGCCGGGGCCTGACCTCAGCACCGACGGTTTTTCTGCCGCCTCGCCGCCCGAATCGCGCGCCCGCGAGCCATTGCCTGCATGCGCAATCTCCCGCTCGCCGTTCCCTTCCTGGTGCAGGCCGCCCTCGGCCAGGTCGCCGCGGCGCCGGCGCTCGCCACCGACGACCCCGCCTTGGCGCGACTCCACGCCGATCTGCGCGCCATCGCCTTCGGCTCGGGGGACGGCGGCACGACCGCCACCGCCGCCGCGCGTCTGCTCGCCGGCTTACGCACCGGCGATCTCGCCGTCGCCCGTGCGGCCCTCGCCGCCGTCCGCGCGCGCGCGACGGCTTCAGCGAATCCAGCGCTCACCGATGGTTGCTGGCAATTGCTCGCGCTCGGTTGGTTCTGCGCGGCCACGGGCGACGACGCGCTGGCGGCAGCGACCTGGCCGACGCAGCGGCCGCTCTTGCAGCGCCTCGCGCGCGCGCCAACGGCGCCGCAATTCGCGGACGAATGCCTCGTCATCCAGGCGTGCTTCGCGGCCGCGAGCCTGTGCCACCGCGCCGGCGGCGATCCCCTGCCGTGGACCAATCGTGCGTTCGTGCGCCGCGAACGTCTCGAGCGCGTCGGCTGGCAGCGCATGCGCGGCCGCTTCCGCAGCGACGCGTCAACCGGCCTGTCGGCGCGACGCGCGCATCCGCCCGCCGAAGTCCGCGACCTCGAGCCGGCGTGGTTCGGGCTCTGCCCGACGTCCCTGCCATGGCGGAGCCATGTCGCCGGCGCGCTGGACGAGCTGACGCGCGCGGCCGCGGACCGTCCGGCGACCGACTCCGTGCGCGCCGCGGCGATCCGGCTGGCCGCGGCGACGTCGCTGCGGGCGCCAGCGCGCGACCTCGCCTATGCGGCGTTGGGTCGGCGCGACGCAGCCGGCACGGCGCCAGCCGACGCAGCGGTGGCCCTCGACGCGCTCGGCTTCGCGCTCACCGGCTTGCGGCAGGCCATCGACTTCGGCCGCGGCGGCGCGCTCGCCGATGTCGTCGAGTTGGCGCCCTGGTTGCCCCCCGCGGCGACTTCGCTGCGGCTGCGCGGACTCGCCGCCGCCGGCGCGACGTTCGACCTCGACGTCGACGCGCGCAGCGGTCCGCGCCGCGACGACGAAGCGGATCTCGCCGCCTGCATCGGCGGCGACCGCCAGCGGCTCGTCGTCGCCATCTCGCTGCGCGCGACCAGCGACGGCGCGCCGCGCATCGTCGTGCTGCGCGGTGGCTGCGAGGGCGCGGTCGCCATGCTCGCCGTCGGCGAGCGCTGGGTCGGCTCGCTAGCGACGCCGCAGCTTGACGCGGAGCACGAGTTGCGTCGGGGCGACGGCGACGCCGCCGGTCGCTGACAGAGTCGGCGCCGCGACCGTGGTCGGCGGCGCCTTGCTCTCGCCATTGCGCACGACGCCGCTGCGCGCGCGCGCGAAGGCCGCCGCGGCCGCGAGCAACTCGCCGACCTCGGCCTTCGGGCCTTCGACGATCCAGACGCGCGTCGTCGCATCGGCGTCGGCGACGCCGGCATCGAGCCACGGCGATGCCGCGAGTTCGCCGTTCGCGGTGGTCCACGCCATCGCCGCCGGCTCGACGGCCGGATCCGTCGCCTTGGCGAGGAACACCGCCAACGCCGCGCGCAGGCCCGCCGCGTCGAGCGCTGCGCCCTTCGACTTCGCGTCGCCGACGCCGTCGCTGGCGGGGACGCGTTCCCCGCGCCCGCCACCGGCTCCGTTCGCGATCGGTCCGAGTTCGACCTCGAGCAGCGGCGTCGGCCCTGCTAGCGCCGATCGTGCGCCGAACACAGGCGCCGCAGACTTGGCAGGGAGGCCCGGTCCGCCGCCAGCGGCGTCGGCGGTCGATCCAGCGCCGGGCGCTGGGGCCGACGGCGCCGACGACTCGACGCCTGTTAGCGATTCGGCCCCGGCATTGGCCACTTCGAATCGGCGCGTCGCGTCGCTCGCCAAGCTGCCAATGGTCGCTGGCGGGGTGATCGCCGGCGGGGCCGCCGCAGCCACGGGCGCCGACGCAACCAGCGTCGCCGTGGTGTCCGGGCCGGACGGCTGCCAGGCATCGACCAGGAAGGCCAACGCCAGCGCGGCCGCCGCCGGCAGCAGGCCCCAGAGCCAGCGGCGCGACGCCAAGCGCGGCGGCGCGCTGGCCGTCACGGCGGCGTTGCGGGCGACGGCCGCGAGCACGCGGTCGCCCATCGCCGCCGGCCGCGTCGGCGCCTGCAGCGCCGCGCGCAATGCGGCGACCGTCGCCTCGTAGGCAGCGAGGTCGGCGCGCAACTGCGCGTTGACGCGCAGCTCGGCACGGAAGCGCTCCTGCTCGCGGTCGCTCATGCGGCCGTCGATCCAGTCGGCGAGCCGTTCGTCGGGCATGCGATCGGGCGCGCTCATGCGCCGAACTCCTTGAGCAGGTCCTGCAGCAGCAGGCGGCCGCGATGGATGCGCGAGCGCACGGTGCCCGGCGGCACGCCGAGCGTCGCGGCGATGTCCTCGTACGACATTCCGTCCATGTCGCGCAGCACGACCGGCACGCGGAACTCCTCGGGCAGTTCGCGCACAGCCTCGCGCACGCGCGCGGCGAACTCGCGATGGTGGGCGCGCTGCGCCGGATCCTGCTCGCGGCCGGCCGGGTCGAGGTACAGATCGTCCGTGCCGGCGATCGGCGCGTCGAGCGACAGCGTGCGTTGGCCGCGTTTCTGCGCGCGGCGGCGGCGCAGCTCGCTGATCGCGACGTTGGTGGCGATGGTCGCCAGCCAGCCGGTGAAGCGCTGGCCGTCGAAGCCGGCGAGCCCACCGTGGACGCGCAGGAAGGTCTCCTGGCAGAGGTCCTCGGCGGTCGCCCAGTCGCAGTGCATCACGTTCACGATCACGCGCATCACCCGGTCGGAGAACTGGTCGACGAGCGCGCGGAAGGCGTCCAGGTCGCCTTGCTGCGCCTGCCGGACGACGGCGCGCACCGGATCCGCGTCGTCGGCCGCCGCGGCGACGGCGCCGGAACTCGGCGCGCGTCGCAGCGACGAGAGCACCAGACGCCGTCCGCCGGCGCTGGTTCCCGCTGGGTCGTTGGTTGGGTCGCGCACGTGCCCTGGGCGACGTCGGGTCAACGCCGCAGGACGCCAGCTTACCGGCCACCGCACCGAGCGGCGAACCACGCCGCCGGTTGTCGCCGTCGGCGACTGCGCCGATGATCGGCTGCCGCCATGAGCTCCACCCTGTTCACGTTCCCCTGCCCCTGCTGCGGCAAGATGGTCGAGGTCGACACCCGCTCGGGCAAGGCGCGCGCGGTCCGGGCCGACGAGGCCAAGGGCGGGCGCAGCCTCGACGACCTGCTGGCGGCGCAGAAGAAGGACCAGCAGCGGCTGACCGACCTGTTCGCTTCGGCCAAGGACCAGCAGGCGCGCCAGCAGGAAGCGCTCGACGAGAAGCTGCGCCGGGCCAAGGAAGAGGCCAAGAAGGACAAGGACGAGAAGCCGCGCAGCCCATTCGACCTCGACTGAGCACCGGCCGCTCAGCGCCAGAAGTAGTGCCAGCCGGCGTCGAACGTCGCCTCGCCGCCGGGCGCAACGGTCGCCGTCCAGCGGAACTCGGCGAAGCCGTTGTGCTGGAACCACCAGTGCGGCCAGCTCCACCAGCCCCACCACGGGTTCTCCGAGCCGCCCTGCCAGGCCTGCACGAGGTCGAGCTGCTTCTGCGCGCCACCCTGGCCGATGCTGTCGGCGAGACCGAGCGCGCGGCGCGTGACCTCGACCTCGATGGCCTTGGGCTTGCGGTTGGTCAGCTTGATCGTGCCGGCGACGTCGACGCGGGCGTAGCGGTCGTCGCCGAGGCGGATCGGGCCCGGATCGCGCTTCACTTCGCGCTCGTCGGTCGCGACCTTCACGTCGACGGCGACGTTGATCTCGAGGTCGGTCGCGCCGCCGCGCGGCGTGTAGAGCATCGTGCCCTGGGCCAGCAGCTTGCCGCCGGCGAGCACCAGCGCCGGCGCGGTGGTCAGCGGCGCGTCGCCGGTGTTGGTCAGGCGCAGCACGTGCCGGACCTTCGGCGCCGCCATCTGGCGCGCGAGCTCGACGAGCTGCTGGCTCTGCAGGCCCTGGCGCACCTCCATCGGCGGTGCGAACGAGACATCGAGCCGGTACAGGTCGCGGTACGGCAGCTCGAACGCGGCGATCGGCAGCACCATGCGCTCGCCCTTCTTCAGCGTCACGTCGCGCAGCGTGAAGACGTAGAGGTCCTCGTTGCCCGCGCCGCCGGCCACCGACGGCTCCGGCTCGCCACCGCCGTCGCCGCCCACCGGGCTCGCCGCCTGCGTCATGAAGGCGTTGGACAGGCGGTTGCCGAACATCTGCTGCTGCAGGCCGCCGCGCAGCCGCTCGGCGACCTGCGCGCCCTCCTGCTGCAGCGCGATCGGGTCGAGTTCGCCCGCGTGGTCGAACTTCGGCACGCCGACGACGAGGTTCACGGTCGCGCCCTGCAGGTCGATCAGGTCGTTGACCAGCGTCGCCTCGAACTGCGCCTTGGCCTTGCCATCGCCGTCGATGTCGATGCGGTACGCCGGGATCCAGCGCAGGCCCTTCTGGACGTACATGACGCCGACCTTGGCCTGCGGACCGCCGCCGGCGACGCGCAGCGTCAGGCGCGGCTTCGCCTCCTCGACGGCGATGCGACCCTGGTAGTCGCCGCGGACCTCCAGTTCGCGCACCGAGGCGAGCGGCAGCGCGCGCGTGCCCTGCGCGGTCTGCAGCAGCAGCAGCTCGCCGTCGCTCGCCGACGGCAGCGTCTGGCGCGACGGCACGCCGAGCAGCTTGCCTTCGAGGCGCTCCTTGTCGGCGGTCACGACCAGCGCGTCCTTGCCGGCGTTGGCGCGCGCGAGCTCGCGCAGATCCATGACCGTCGCCTCGCTGCGCGTCGTCTTCATGCCGGCCACCGCGCTGACCAGCCGCGTGCCGTCGACGGCGTACGGCCAGAAGGCGCCGAGCAGCGGCTGCGGCAGCTCGTCGAGCACGACCTCCTGGGCGTCGGCGGCGGTGAGCGGCCGCTCGCGCAGCACCCAGGCATGCCCGTCCTTGAAGACGGTGACTTCGCGCACGGGCAGCGGGTCGGCGGCAGCGCCGGCGGGCGCGGGCGCGGGCGCCTGCGCGACGCCGGCGGTCAGCAGGAGGAACGAGACCGACAGCGGCAGGGTTGGGGCGTTCATGGCGGCGCGAAAACGCTACACCGCCGCCGGAGTTCCCAGAAACCTAGGCGTCGGCTCAGCCGTCGCCGCCGACGCGCTTCTTGCTCGGCGGCTCCTCGACCGCCTTCGCGCGCAGGAACTCGCGGTTCATCTCCGCGATGACGCGCACCGGGATCTCCTTCGGGCACGCGGCTTCGCACTCGTTCTGGTTGGTGCAGTTGCCGAAGCCCTCCTTGTCCATCGCCGCGACGAGGTTGCGGGCGCGCGTCTCACGCTCGACCCGGCCCTGCGGCAGGTGCAGGAAGTGCGACACCTTGGCGCCGACGAACAGCATCGCCGAGGCGTTCTTGCAGGCCGCGACGCAGGCGCCACAGCCGATGCAGGTCGCCGCGTCGAACGCACGGTCGGCGTCGGCCTTCGGCACCGGGATGGCGTTGGCGTCCTGCGACACGCCGGTGTTGACCGAAATGAACGCGCCAGCCTGCACCACGCGGTCGAAGGCGCTGCGGTCGACCATCAGATCCTTGACCACCGGGAACGCCTTGGC
Source organism: Planctomycetota bacterium (assembly GCA_016872675.1). Lineage (GTDB taxonomy): Bacteria > Planctomycetota > UBA1135 > UBA1135 > UBA2386 > UBA2386. The sequence continues at coordinate 60,538 of VGZG01000002.1, read as the reverse complement.
GCGCCACGGCTCGATCCAGATCTCCGCGCCATCGCGGAAGCTGCGCATGTGCAACTGGCAGGTCGTCGTGCCCGACTGCGGGCCGTGCGGCTCGCCGTCGATCATCAGGCTGCAGGAGCCGCAGATGCCTTCGCGGCAATCGTGGTCGAACACGATCGGCTCCTCGCCCTTCCTGATCAGTCGCTCGTTGAGGACGTCGAGCATCTCGAGGAACGACATATCTGGCGACACGCCGTCCAGCTCGTAGCGCACCATGCGGCCGTCCTGCTTGAAGTCGGCGGCGGTGCTGCGCTTCTGCTGACGCCAGACGTGGAGGATGAGCTTCATCGTCGTGTTGCCCGTCACTTGTAGCTCCGCACGGCGAGGTGCACGTTTTCGAAGTGCAGCTGTTCCTGGTGGCGCACGGCGTCCTTCGGCGCGCCCTTGTGCTCCCAGACGGCGGCGTGGCAGAAGTTTTGGTCGTCGCGCCGGGCTTCGCCGTCATCCTGCCACTCGTCGCGGAAGTGGCCGCCGCACGACTCGCGGCGCTCGAGCGCGTCGCGGCACATCAGTTCGCCGAACTCGAGGAAGTCGGCGACGCGGCCGGCCTTCTCGAGCGACTGGTTGATGGTCATGCCGTCGCCGAGCACGCGGACGTCCTGCCAGAACTCGCCGCGCAGCGCCTGGATCGCTGCGATCGCCTCTCTCAGGCCCTTCTCGCTGCGCGCCATGCCGCACTTGCTCCACATGATCTTGCCGAGCGTGCGGTGGAAGTCGTCGACCGTGCGCTTGCCCTTGATGCCGAGCAGCCGCTTGGTCATCTCGGCGACGTTGGCCGCCGCCTGGGCGAACTCCGGCCGCTTGCCGTCGACGCTGCCCGGCTTCTGGCCGGCGAGATAGCCGCCGATCGTGTACGGGATCACGAAGTAGCCGTCGGCGAGGCCCTGCATCAGCGCCGAAGCGCCCAGCCGATTGGCGCCGTGGTCGGAGAAGTTGGCCTCGCCGCAGACGAACAGGCCCGGGATCGTCGACTGCAGGTCGTAGTCGACCCACAGCCCGCCCATCGTGTAGTGCACGGCCGGGAAGATGCGCATCGGCTGCGAGTACGGGTCCTCGGCCGTGATCTTCGCGTACATGTGGAACAGGTTGCCGTACCGCGCCGCGATCGCGTCCTTGCCCAGGCGCTGGATGCTGTCGCGGAAGTCGAGGTAGACGCCGAGCCCCGTGTCGCCGATGCCGCGGCCCTCGTCGCAGACCGTCATCGCCGCACGCGAGGCGATGTCGCGCGGCGCGAGGTTGCCGAAGCTCGGGTACTTGCGCTCCAGGTAGTAATCGCGCTCGTTGTCGGGGATGTCCGCCGCCTTGCGCTTGTCGCCCTTCTTGAGCGGCACCCAGACGCGGCCGTCGTTGCGCAGCGACTCCGACATCAGCGTCAGCTTGCTCTGGTGGTCGCCGCTGACCGGGATGCAGGTCGGGTGAATCTGCGTGTAACACGGGTTGGCGAAGCCGGCCCCGCGCCGGTGCGCGCGCCACGTCGCCGTGACGTTGCAGTTCTTGGCGTTGGTGCTGAGGTAGAAGACGTTGCCGTAGCCGCCGGTGCACAGCACGACAGCGTCGGCCGCGTGCGTGCGGATCTCGCCGGTCTGCAGGTCGCGGACGACAATGCCCTTGGCGTGGCCGTCGACGACCACGACGTCGAGCATCTCGGTGCGCGGGAACATCTTGACGGCTCTCTGGCCGATCTGACGCGAGAGCGCCGCGTAGGCGCCGAGCAGCAGCTGCTGGCCGGTCTGACCGCGCGCGTAGAACGTGCGACTGACCTGCGCGCCGCCGAAGCTGCGGTTGTCGAGCAGGCCGCCATACTCGCGCGCAAACGGCACGCCCTGCGCGACCGCCTGGTCGATGATGTTCACCGACAGCTCGGCGAGGCGGTAGACGTTGGCCTCGCGGGCGCGGAAGTCGCCGCCCTTCACGGTGTCGTAGAACAGCCGGTACACCGAGTCGCCGTCGTTGCGGTAGTTCTTGGCGGCGTTGATGCCGCCCTGCGCGGCGATGCTGTGCGCGCGGCGCGGGCTGTCCTGGAAGCAGAAGCACTCGACCTGGTAGCCGAGTTCGGCCAGCGACGCGGCGGCCGAGGCGCCGGCAAGACCGGAGCCGACGACGAGCACCTTGTACTTGCGCTTGTTCGCCGGGTTGACGAGCTTCAGCTCGAACTTGCGGTTGCTCCATTTCTCGTGGATCGCGCCGGACGGGATCTTGGAGTCGAGCTTCATGATCAGGCCCCCTGCACGATGCCGAGGCGGACGGACAGGGCGAGGAAGGCGTTGCCGCCGGCGATCGCCAGCGCGAGCACGACCGACAGCGACTTGACCATCGGCGCGTAGCGGCCGTGGTGGCAGCCGAGCGTCTGCGCGAGGCTCTGCATGCCATGGCTCAGGTGCAGGAACAGCACGATCTGGGCCGCGACGTACGCGGCGACGATCGCGGGATTGGCGAAGCTGGCGGTGACCATCGCGAAGACGTCGTGGCCGCCAGCGCCCTTGGCCTTCAGCGCCGCGTCCGCGCCATGAACCGCGCCGAAGGTGAAGTGCGCGAGATGGTAGACGAGGAACGCCCCCACCGTGAGGCCGCTCAGCACCATCGAGCGCGAGGCCATCGTCGCCTGCATCGTCGCGCCCTTGACGTACGCCACCGGCCGCGCCGCCTTGTTGGCGCGCGACAGGCGGATCGCCGTCGCGACGTGCAGCACGAACACCGCCAATAGCCCGATGCGCGCGACCCACAGCAGCGGGCCGAGATCGTGCAGCATCTTGGCGTAGTTGTTGATGGCGTCGGCGCCTTTCAGCAACTGCAGGTTGCCGAGCAGATGGGCGACGACGAATCCGAAGAGCAGCAGGCCGGTGACCGCCATGGTCGCCTTGCCGCCGATCGACGACCGCCAAAAATCCGTCATCCAGGTCATGGGGAGCACCGAACCATCAATAGGGATCGGTTCGATTGCAACGCCATGCTGGATGCGCGGCTACGGGTCAGGGCCGCAGGGGCGACTTGCCCATCGCAATGAGCGTTCGCAGGGCGTCGGCAGGGCGCACGTCGAGGCGCCGCAAGGTCGCCGGGGGCAGCAGCAGAAGCCTGCCATTCGTCGGGTTGGGCGCGCTCGGCACGAAGACCAGCGTACGGCGCTGACCGTCGGCACCTTCGGTCTCGCCGGTCACGAAGCCGATTTCTTCGCCGCCGTCGCAGTCGACCGCGACGACGCCTTGGAAGAACCGCTCCCGGCCGCTGTCGTAGCCGAGCACCTCCTTGAGCGACTGGTAGAGCGTGCCGAGCAGCGGCAAGCCTTCGAGCAAGCGATCGAAGGAACGCCACAGCCAGCGACCCACGAAGGTCGTCACCACGAGGCCGACGGCGTAGACGGCGGCGCCGGCGAGCAGCAGTCCGAGACCGGGGAAGTACCAGTCGACCTGCGCCCACGACGCCGACAGCGCGCTTTCGAGCCAGACCACCGCGAAGACGGCGCCGCCGATGGGCAACAACGCGACGAGGCCGGCGACGAAGCAGCGCGTGACGTGGCGGGCGAGGACGTTCATGGCGGCGCAAAGCATACGGCGACGCTCCGGACGCGCACCGCCGCCGACGATCGGGTAAGCAATCGGCCATGCACCCGTCCGAAGCCGGCGGCGCCGCCGCGCCGACGCCGTCCCGCGGCTACCTGCCGCTGGCGCTGCGCTTCGCCACCGGGGTGCTCGCGCTCGGCGCCGCGCTCACCGCCGTGCTGCTGCTGTGGCTCGGCCCGCGCACCCGGTCAGCGTTCGAGGCGCTCGGCGACGAGTTCCTGCGCGAGGGCGCCACAGCGATGCGCGATCTCGCGCACGACCAGTCGCTACAGACCAACGACCTGCTGGTCGACGTCCTGACCGCCTCGGTGACCGATCGCCAGCGCGCCCTCGCCGCGCTACCGCTGCAGGACCATGCCGGCGACGCCGCCGCCGTGCGCGCCGCGATCGCCGACGACGACGCGCGCCGCAGCGCCAACGAGCGCCGCAACGTCGTGGCGCTGGCGGCGAGGCAGCGCGCCAGCGTCGAAGCCGCCATCGACACGCGCCTGCGGGCGCTCGCCGTGGCGCAACAGGCGCGCGCCGCTGAGTTCCTCGCCGAGCAACGCCGCGACCACCTGCTGCTGGTCGGCTTCGCGCTGCTGGCGACCCTGGCCGGCCTCGGCTGGGCCTTGCACCGCGTCGTCGTGGCGCCGGTGGAGCGCCTGCGGCAGCAGGCGCAGCGCGTCGCCGCCGGCGACCTCGCGCCGCCGCCGACGCCGCCGGCGCGCGACGAACTCGGCCTGCTGGCGGGCGACTTCGCCGCGATGACGGGCGAACTGCGCGCCGCGCGCGCAAGCCAGCAGCAGTTTGCCGCCAGCCTGGCGCAGCAGGTCGCCGACAAGACCGCCCATCTCGAGCGTGCGCTCGCCGACCTGCAGGCCTCGCACGCGCAGCTGGCGCAGGCCGAGCGGCTGGCGGCGCTCGGCACGCTCGCCGGCGGCGTCGCGCATGAGTTCCACAACGTCATCGGCGGCATTCGCGGCTGCATCGCCGACCTCGCTGCCGACGAGCCCGACGTCGGCCGCAAGGAGACCTTCGCGGTGATCCTGCGCGCCGCCGACCGCGCCACCGGCATCGTCCGCGAACTACAACGCTTCTCCCGCCGCTCGCTCGACAAGCGCGCCGACTGCGATGTCGGCGCGGCGCTCGACGATGCGCTCAAGCTGTGCGAGCCGGCGGCGCGCCGGCAGGGCGTCACCATCGCGCGCAACGTCGCCGTCGGCCTCGTCGTGCACGGCGACGCCGACGGCCTGCACCAGGTGTTCGTGAACCTGCTGGTCAACGCGCTGCAAGCGATGCCCGACGGCGGAACGCTGCGCGTCACCGCGGCGCGTCACGGCGGCGAGGCCGTCATCACCGTCGCCGACACCGGCTGCGGCATCGCCGCCGCGCACCTGCCGCACGTGTTCGAGCCGTTCTTCACCACCAAGCGCGACGCGCGCGATCCCGGCCAGGGCGGCTCCGGCCTCGGGCTCGCCGTCAGCTACGGCGTCGTCGTCGCGCACCAAGGCCGCATCGACGCCACCTCGACGGCGGGCGCGGGCGCCACGTTCACGGTGCGGCTGCCGCTCGCCGCGCCCTGACGACGCAGGACGCCGGCTCAGCCGACCGGCGGCGGCGGCGGCGAGATCGGCGTCGATTCGAGGAACCGCGCGCAAGTGGCGATGAGTCGCTCGGCGCGCACCGGCTTGGTCTCATAGCCATCGCAACCTTCCGCGAGGCAGCGTTCGCGGTCGCCCTCCATCGCGTGCGCGGTCAGCGCGACGATCGGCCGCTGCCACCCGGCGCGGCGCAGCGCGCGCGTCGCCGTGTAGCCGTCCATCACCGGCATCTGCATGTCCATCAGCACGAGGCCGAACGGCGCGCCGGCGGCGTCGGCCGAGAGCGCTGCGTCGATGGCTTCGACGCCGTTGCTGGCGGTGGCGACGTCGGCGCCGGCCTTGCACAAGACTGTCGTCAACAACCGGCGGGTGTCGGCGCCGTCCTCGACCAGCAGGATGCGGCCGACGAGGCGGCTGCGCGGTTGCCCGTTGGCCGTCACCGCGACCGGCGGCGCCACTTCGTCCGGCGTGGCGATCCAAGGTCCGATCGCGAGGTCGCCCGCCGGCACCAGCAGGCTGAAGACGCTGCCTTCGCCCAGCGCGCTGCGCAGCGTCACATCGCCGCCGAGGCACTTGGCGAGTTGACGGCTGATCGAAAGGCCCAGGCCGGTGCCGCCAAAGCGCCGCGACGTCGACGAGTCTGCTTGCACGAACGGCTCGAACAAAGCCGACTGGCGCTCGTTCGAGATGCCGATGCCGGTGTCGACGACGTGGAACGCGAGGCATGGCCCGGTCGCCCGGTCGACCGACTCGACCTGCAGGCTGACGCTGCCGGAGGCCGTGAACTTGATCGCGTTACCGAGCAGGTTGAGCAGGATCTGCCGCACGCGCATGCCGTCGGTCCGCAGCGTGCGCGGGCACGGCGTGACGAAACAGAGCTCGAGCAGCAAGCCCTTCTCGACCGCCACTGGCCGCATCATCGAGACGACCTCCGCCAGCAGCGCCGGCACGTCGGTCGGCGACGCGTCGACGAGCAGTTGACGCGCCTCGAGCTTGCTGAGGTCGAGCACGTCGTTGACGAGTTGCAGCAGGTGATGGCTGTTGCGCTCGAGCACCTGCACGTGCTGCTCGCGGTCTTCCTCGGAGCACCCGGGATCGCGGAGCAACTCGGCGTAGCCGAGGATCGCCGTCAGCGGCGTGCGGATCTCGTGGCTCATGTTGGCAAGGAACTGCAGTCGCGTGCGCGCCGCCGACTTGGCGGCCTGCAGCGCGGCGGCGAGCTCGCGCGTGCGCTCGGCGACGTGCGACTCGAGCCGGTGCTCGCGCTGACGCGCTTCGCGCAGCAACTCACGCTTGCGGCACAACGCCGCCGCGAGTTGGCGCACCTCGACCGGCTCGAACGGCTTCTTCAGCACCAACAGTCTGTCGGTGGCGCCGAAGCGCTCGGCGAGGTTGGCCACTGGTAGATCGGCGGAGCCGCTGGCGATGACCACTTGCAGGTCGCCGTCGATGGTCCACAGCCGCTCGACGGTGGCGAAGCCGTCGATGCCCGGCGGCATGTGTATGTCGACGAACGCCATGGCGAAGCCGCCGCTCGCCGTCGCCGTGGCGACCGCGTCGACCGCGTCCTGACCTTGGCGCGCCAGCGTCAACTCCGGCCGGAACTCGTCGGCTGCGCCAGCGCTGTCGCCGGCGATGGCCGGCGCGCGCAGGATGGCGCAGTAGGTCGCCAGCACGGCCGGCTCGTCGTCGACCACCAGGATGCGCGGCGCCGGCACGGTCATCGCGCGCCCCGTCGCCGCGATGGCTGGTCGGTGGCGGCGCGCGTGGCGCTGGCGCTGGTTGGTTCCGGACGCATCGTAGTCGTTCGAGCATCGGCCCCCCGCCGCAGCGACCTGAGCACGCTCGAAACCGCCCACCGCACCGCGCCGCCGGCGGCGACGCGCGCCCGCAGCGGCAGGCGTTACGGCGCCGGAACGGGGGTGTCGCAGATCCGGCACACTGCCCGGCGGGATCGGCGCTTGCCGGCCGCTGGGTGGGTCGCGCACAGTTCCTGCAGTGGCCCCCGCATGACTCTCCCCCGCTCCGTCCGCATCCTCGTCGCCGATGACGAGGAGAGCATGCGCCACTTCCTCGACCGCGGCCTGCGCCGCGCCGGCTACGAGGTGACGACAGTGGGCAGCGGCCGAGAAGCCCTGCAGCGCTGGGACGAAGCGCCCGGCGACCTCGCCGTGCTCGATCTGCGTATGCCCGACGGCGACGGCCTGGCGACGCTGGCGCAGCTGCGCTCGCGCACGCCGGACGCGCCGATCGTGCTGATGACCGCGCACGGCAGCGTCGAGGCAGCCGTCGAGGCCATGCACCTTGGCGCGGCGGACTTCCTGGCCAAGCCGTTCCCGATCGAGGAACTGCTGCTGCGCGTCGAGCGCGCCCTGCAGGTCGCCGCGACGAAGCGCGAGCACGGCGAACTGCGCACACTGGTCGCTGCGCCCGACGCCGGCGTCGGCATGGTGACGCAGAGCCCAGCGATGGCCGAGCTGCGCCGACAAGTGGACCTGCTCGGCGCCAGCGCCGCGACCGTGCTGCTGACCGGCGAGTCCGGCGTCGGCAAGGGGCTGGTCGCCAAGGCGCTGCACCTGCGCTCGTCGCGCGCCGGCGGGCCGTTCGTGGCGATGAACTGCGCCGCCGTGCCCGACACGCTGTTCGAGAGCGAGTTGTTCGGCCACGAAGCCGGCGCCTTCACCGGCGCGCGCGCGAAGAAGGCCGGCCTGCTGCAGCGCGCGCACGGCGGCACGTTGTTCCTCGACGAGATCGGCGACATGAGCCTCGCCGCGCAGGCCAAGATCGAGCGCTTCCTCGTCGATCGCGAGTTCCTGCCGCTCGGCGCCCAGGCGCCGGTTCGCGTCGACGTGCGCGTGCTGGCGGCGAGCAACCGCGATCTGCCAGCGCTGGCGCAGGCCGGCAGTTTCCGCCCTGAATTGTTGTGGCGCCTCGACGTCGTGGCCCTGCGCGTGCCGCCGCTGCGCGAGCGCCGCAGTGACGTGCCAGCGCTGGTGGCGCAGACGCTGCAGCGCCTCGCCCGCGACGGCGCGCCAGTGCGCACGCTGAGCCCGGACGCGATGGCGGCGCTGACCGCCTACGACTGGCCGGGCAACGTGCGCGAACTGGCGAACCTGGTCGAGCGCATGGCCGTCTTCGCCGGCCCGCGCGCCGAGCTCGGCGTCGCCGACTTGCCGGCCGACGTGCTCGGCCGGACCGACGCGCCGCCGCCCACCGACCCAAGCGACGACCCGTACGAGGCCGCGCGGGTGCGCTTCGACCACATCTACTTCACCAACCTGCTGCAGCGCTGCGGCGGCAGCATCACCGCCGCCGCCGAACGCTCAGGCATCTCGCGCGGCCACCTGCACCGCCGCCTGCGGGAACTCGACCTCGACGTCGAGACCATCCGTCGGGTCGCCAAGGGCGCCGGCCCGGCTTGAGGTTGGCACGCTCCTTGCCTAGGCCGCTTGCCATGAGGGCAAGACCCCGCCACCTGACCGTCGTCGCCGCCGCGGTCACCCTCGCCGCGGCCTGCAACACCCCCGCCCCCGCCCCGCAGGTGCCCGCGGTGGCGCCGCCCGCGCTTGCTGCTACGAAGGCGGAACACCTGCCCGGCCTGCACAACGTCGTCACTTACGCTCCGAACGTGGTCGGTGGCGGCCAGCCGGAAGGCGAGGAAGGGCTGGTGACGCTGAAGGGCATGGGCATCAAGACCGTGGTTTCGGTCGACGGCGCCACCCCGGACATCGCCAACGCCGAGAAGCTCGGCCTGCGCTACGTGCACCTGCCGATCAGCTACGACACGGTCACGCTCGAGCGCCAGCAGCAGCTGGCGCAGGTGCTCGCCAACTGCGACCGCCCGATCTACGTGCACTGCCACCACGGCAAGCACCGCAGCGCCGCCGCGCTCGCCACGGCGCTGGTGCGCGCCGGCGCGCTGACGCCTGACGCCGCCAAGGCGCGCATGCAGGTCTCCGGCACGGCCAAGGAGTACACCGGCCTGTGGCAGGCGGTCGACGCGGCGACGCCGCTCGACGCCGCGGCGCTGCGCGCCGACGCGAAGGCGTTCCCGTCGGTGATGAAGGTCACCGGCCTCGTCGCGACGATGGCCGAGATCGACGCCGTCATCGACCTCGTCAAGCAGGCGAAGGACGCCGGCTGGAAGGCCCCCGCCGACCACCCGGACCTCGTCGCCGGCAAGGAGACGGCGCGGCTCGCCAAGCTGTTCGCCACGCTGGCCAACGACACCGAGAGCAAGGAGTTCGCCGCCGACTACCAGCAGAAGCTGGAGCGGTCGATCGCCGCCAGCGCGGCGCTCGACGCCGCCATGCGCGGCAACGACGCGGCGACGGCCGACGCGCAACTCGCCGTCCTCGGCAAGAGCTGCAAGGAATGCCACGTCAGCTATCGCGACAGGTGATCGGCGACGACGCCGATCACCCCCCGCCGCCCCCTGATCCGAACCCCACCGCCATGCGCCACCTCGCCGCCCTCGCCCTGTCCGCCGTCGCCGCTGCCTGCGGCGGCGAGCCCGGCCCCACCATCTACGTCGCGCTCGACGAACAGTTCAGCCGGCCGCTGCTCGACCGCTACGGCAAGGAACTGCAGCTCGACCTGACGCAGCGCCACGACACCGAGGCGGCGAAGACCGTCGGCCTCGTCAGCGCGCTGCTCGAAGAGCAGGACCACCCGCGCGCGACAGTGTTCTGGTGCAACGAGCTGGCGCAGGCCGTGCGCCTCGCGCAGGCCGGCGTGCTGGCGCCATACGACAGCCCGGCCGCCGCCGACCTGCCGGAGCGCTGGCGCGCCGCCGACCGCCGCTGGTTTGCGTTCGCCGCGCGCGCGCGCATCCTGATCGTCAACACCGAGCGGTTGCCCGATCCGGCGAACTGGCCGAAGAGCTACAAGGACCTGCTGGACCCCAAGTGGAAGGGCCGCTGTGCCGTCGCCAAGCCGCTGACCGGCACGACGCTGACGCACTTCACCGCGCTGCGCCAAGCGCTCGGCGAACAGGCCTTCGGCGCGCTGCTGGAGGGCATGTTCGCCAACGACGTGCAGTTCCTGCAGAGCAACGGCGCGACGATGCGCGCGGTGCGCGACGGCCAGCTCGACTGGGCCTTCACCGACACCGACGACTACCACGTCGCCAAGCAGAAGGGGCACAAGGTCGCGTGCGTGTTCCCCGACCAGGAGGACGGCGGACTCGGCACGATGCTGATCCCCAACGCCGTCGGCCTCGTCGCCGGCGGGCCGGACCAGGACGGCGGCAAGCGCCTGATCGACCGCATCGTCAGCCAGGAGACCGAGGCGCTGCTGGCGGCCGCCGACGGCGCGCAGATCCCGCTGCGCAGCGGCGTGAAGGGCCCGCAAGATCCGGCGATCAAGGCCGTCGGCAGCTTCCGCGCGATGGCGTGGGATCCAATGAAGACCGCGACCGAGTTGGCCCGCTGCAACCAGGAATTCAGCAAGCGCTGGGGCAAGTGACGTGACAACGCCTGACCGCAGCGACCTGCCGAGCCGCGTGCCGCTGTGGTTGGCGCTCGCGTTCCTCGCGGCGTTCGCGCTCGTCCCGCTGCTGCAGCTGCTGCTGCAGACCGTGCAGGCGCCGGCCGGCCTGACGCTGTCGGCTTGGCGCGCGCTCGCCGACGACCAGAACCTGCTGGCGCAGGTCGGCGCGTCGCTGCAGCTCGGCGTCGCGGCGACGGCGCTGTCGCTGCTGCTCGGCGGCGCGCACGCGTGGCTGACGATCGGCCGCGACCTGCCGGGCGCTGCGTGGCTCGCGCCGCTCGGCGTGGCGCCGCTGGTGGTGCCGCCCATCTTCATCGCGATGGGCTTCGCCGACCTGTTCCCGGCGCCGGGCTTCTGGCCGTGCGCGATCCTGCTCGGCGTCGCGCACGCGCCGTTCGTCGCCGTGCTGGCGGCGCGCGGCCTGCGCAGCGTCGACGGCCGCGCCTACGAGTCGGCGTGGTTGCTGCGCGGCCGCGCCCGCGCCGAGTTGTGGCTGCTGCGCGCGATCGCGCCGGAACTGCTGGCGGGCTGCCTGATCGCGTTCCTGTTCACCGTCGCCGACCACGGCGTGCCGGAGTTCCTGACCGTCAAGGGCAAGACCTGGCACACCTACGCCGAGGGCGTGTTCGCGCGCTGGAACCGCCGCGCCGTCGGCACCACGTTCGAAGAACTGCAGAGCCCGATCGTCGCAGCGCTGCCGTTCGTCGCCAGCCTCGGTTGCCTGCTGTGGGCCGCGCTACGGCTGCGCGCGCAGGCGCCCGACCGCGGCGTCGTCAAGCCGCTGCCGATGCGCGGACTCGGCGCGTGGCGCTGGCCGGCGCTGCTGCCGCCGCTCGTCTACCTCGCCGCCGGCGTGGCGCTGCCGGTATTCGTGCTCGGCCGCTGGGCGATGGGCTCGGCGCAGAAGCTCGAACCGATGGGCCTCGCCTACGCGCGCCAGAGCTTCCAGAAGGCGATGGACCAGGGCCTGCCGCAGTTGCTGAACTCGCTGTGGCTCGCGCTCGCCGTCGCGGCGGCCGTCGTGCTGCTGGCGCTGCCGCTGGCGCGCGCTTCGGCGCGGCGCCGGCCGTCGCTCGAACTGCTCGCCGCGCTGCCCGCGGCCGTGCCGTCGATCCTGCTCGGCATCGCGCTGATCCGCTCGTTCCACGACGGCGCGCTGCTGCGCCTGTTCGGCGCGCGCTTCGACCAGAGCTGGCTGTTCGCCGGCTGCGCCTACGCGGCGCGCTTCCTGCCATTCGCGGCGCTCACGCTGGCCTCGCAGTGCCGTCGCCTGCCGCTCGCCGCCGAGGAGGCCGGCGCGTTCGTCGCGCGGCCGCCGTTCGTGCGCGCGCTGCGGTTGCACATCGCGCCGCTGCTGCCGGCGGCGTGGAGCGCGTGGGCGCTGGCGTTCGTGCTGGCGCTGCGCGAACTGGACCTCGCCGTCGTGCTGCCGGCCGCGAACGCAACCGCCGTGCGGCGGTTGGCGAACGCCGTGCACTTCCAGCACGAGGACTGGAGCGGCGTCATCGCCTTGCTGCTGCTCAGCCTCGCCGTGCTGGTGCCGCTGGTGCCGACCGTGCTCGCCGGCCGTAGGCTCTCGTCGTTGTCCTGATCCCCGCCCTGCCGACCATGACCCGATCCGTCGCCGTCACCGACCTGCGCCTGCAGCGCCCGGGCTTCAAGCTCGGCCCGTTGTCGTTCGCAGTCCCCGCTGGCGGCCGGCTCGCCATCGTCGGCCCATCGGGCAGTGGCAAGACCACGCTGCTGCGCTGCCTCGCTGGCCTCGATCGCCCCGACGGCGGCAGCATCCGCATCGGCGAGCAAACGGTCGCCGATGGCGCGACGTGCGCGCCGCCCGACCGCCGCGGCGTCGGCCTCGTGTTCCAGGACGGCGCGCTGTGGCCGCACATGACCGCGCTGCAGCACCTGACGTTCGCCGCGCCCGGCCTCGGCGCCGACGCTGCGCGCGCGCTGCTGACCATGGCCGGCCTCGCGAGCCACGCCGACAAGAAGCCCGGCGCACTGTCCGGCGGCGAGGCGCAGCGCCTGGGCGTCGTGCGCGCGCTCGCGCCGAGCCCGGCGGTGCTGCTGCTCGACGAACCGCTGCGCTCGGTCGACGTGCACCAGCGCGACGCCATGGCCCTGCTGCTGCGCGGCCTCGCCGACGAACGCGGTCTGACGACGATCCTGGTCACCCACGACCGCGACGAAGCGCTGGCGCTGGCGACCGACCTTGTCGTGCTGCACGGCGGGCAGTTGGTCGAGGCCGGACCGGCGCTCGACCTGCTGCGCGCGCCGCGCACGGCCTTCACTGCCGCCTTCCTGGCCGGCGCCGCCTGTCTGCCGACGACGGCGCGCGGCCGCGAGGTCGACACGGCCTTCGGGCCGTTCACCCGGCCTACAGGCGAGGTCAGCGACCTGCGGCTCGTGCTGCTGCCCGGTGAAGCGCGCGCGAGCGCCACCGGCGACGGCCCAGCGGCCAAAGTCCTGGCGACGACGCCCGACGGAGCGTCGTTTCGCGTCCGCGCCGCCCTCGGCGACCAGATCGTGCAGGCGATGGCGACCGCGCCGTTCCGGCCGGGCGAGTCCGTTCGCCTCGCTCTCGCAAGCGCTCCGCGCTTGCTACCTTGGCACGCTGCCCGCCCCAGCCCATCTACCGCGCCATGAACCTGCCGACCCGCATCGTGCTGGTTGCGTCCGTGCTTGGCGCATTCGGTGGCGCCATTGCGTGGCTGTCCGCCGGCCAACCGGCGCAGATCATCCGAGCCGCCGGCGCCGTCCGCTGGGAGTCGTCGGCGCAGTGCCGCGACTGCCACCAGGACGTCTATGACGAGTGGTTCGGCTCGCACCACCAGATCGCCTACACCAACCCCGAGGTGCGCGACCTGAGCGACGACTTCCGCAAGGAAGAGTGCATGGATTGCCACCTGCCGCGACCGCTCGCGGTGACCGGGTTCGGCAAGCGCACACTGCCGCGCCGCACGCACTTCGACGAGGGCGTGAGTTGCATCAGCTGCCACCTCGGACCCGACGGCGGCATCCTGGCGCGCAACGACCGGCCGGAAGTGCCGTGCAAGCCGCAGCGCAGCGCCGACTTCCTCGCCGCCGAGGCGTGCGCGTCGTGCCACAACCAGCACGCCACGACCGACCAATGGCGCGCGAGCCACTTCGCGCAGCAGGGCACCGACTGCGCGTCGTGCCACATGCCGGAGGTCCTGCGCACGCGCCAGGACGGCAGCAAGCGCATGGGCCGCAAGCACGTCTACGAAGGCGGCCACGACCTCGCGACGCTGAAGAAGGCGAGCGTGTTCGACGTGCGCAAGGACGGCGATGGCATCGTGCTGTCGCTGCGCAACGTCGCCGCGGGGCACAACTTCCCGACCGAGGAACGGCACCGCGCCGTCGACATGATGGTGCGCTTCGTCAGCAAGGACGGCGCCGGCGAATGGCAGCGCGCATGGCGCTTCCGCCAGCCGTACCGCGACGAGACCACGCCGATCAACCCGGGCAACGTCTCGGGCGAGAACGCGCAGTTGCCGTCGGGCCAGCAGAAGGACGTGCGCGTGCCGATCCCGGGCGGCGCCGTCACCGTGGAGGCGCGGCTGTGGTACCGGCTGACGCCGTTCGTCGGCGACGACGACCCGAAGAGCACGCTCCTCGAAGAGCGGCGAGTGGCGCTGCAATGACCGTCGCGCGCCCATCGCGTGGCTTCGCACTCGCCGCCACGCTGGCCGCCGTCGCGGCCTGCTCGGGCGAGCCGTTGGCGACGCCAGCCACCGGGCCGCAGCTGCCGACGCTGCGACTGCAGCCGCGCATCGCCGAGCTGAAGGCCACCGCCGCGCAGCGCTCCGTGCCGTCGGACGCCGCACAGAAGGAACTGCGCGACCTCGGCGACATCGCCCTGCAACTCGTCGAGTCCGATGAACGCACGGGCATGTTGTCGACGCGCTCGCTGATCGAGCACCCGGCGGCATGGTGGATCCTCGAGCCAGCGCTCGCGCACGAGCGCGCCGAGGTGCGCCAGCGCGCCGCCTGGCTGTGCGGGCAATCGCGCCAGACTGTGCTGCAGCTACCGCTGCTGCTGCGGCTCAAGTACGAGCTCGATCCGCCCACCGTCGTCTGGGTCGCCGACGCGCTCGCGCGCCTGGGCAACGACACCGGCCTCGCGTGGCTCGACGCTGCCATCGGCGTCGAAGCGACCGCGCAAGCCGCCGGCAGCAGCGCGATTGAAGCGCTGAAGGCGCGCGGCGTGACGCTGGCCGAGCAGCCGACTTGGGACGAAGTGCGCCAAGGCCTGCGGCAGCAGCATGCGGCGTGGCTGCAGCGCGGCGCGAGCTCGCTGTCGGACGCGCCGGCGCCGGAAGCCGGCCAGCTCGCCGCGCGGCTCGCGCAGCACCTCGCCACGACCGAGGGCACGCAACTGCGACCGGTCGATGACGCGCGGTACGTCACCGTGCGCGCCGGCGTGCTCGGCGTGCCGCTGTTGACCCACATCCTGGACGCCAGCGAGCCCTATCTCCGCACCATGGCGCTGCAGGTGCTCGCCGACCTCGGCGCCGTGGCGAAGCCAGCGATCCCGGCGATCCTGCCGCTGCTCGGCGACCCGCTGACCGGCTCGTATGCCGTGCGCACGCTCGGCCTGTGCGGCGCCAGCGAGGCGCTGCCGTTCCTGCGGCCGATGCTGCAGGGCACAGACCTGGAACTGCGGACCGCGGCAGCACAGGCGCTCGGCGTCCTGCGCGACGAACCGAGCCGCGCCGCGCTCAGGGCGCGGCTTCTCGATCTAGCCGAGTCGATGGACGTGCGCGTGTCGGCGGCATTCGGCCTCTGCTGCTTTGGCGGCGAGACAGAAGCTGCGGCCTACCTCGCCGAACGCGAGGCGAAGAAGGACTATCACCAGCAGACGCTGGCGCGGTTGCGCGAGCAGTTGGCGGCGATCGGGCCCACGGCGAAGTGACGCGGCGAGCTGGTCGGCGCGGATACGGCGGCGCAACCGCAGGTCACGCGAAGAAGTCGTTGCCCTTGTCGTCGACGACCAGGAACGCTGGGAAGTCCTTCACTTCGATCCGCCACACCGACTCCATGCCGAGGTCGGCGTAGTCGAGCACCTCGACCTTGGTGATCGACTCCTGCGCCAGGATCGCCGCCGGGCCGCCGATCGAGCCGAGGTAGAAGCCGCCGTGCTTCTTGCACGCGGCGGTGACGGCTTTGCTGCGGTTGCCCTTGGCGAGCATCACGAAGCTGCCGCCGGCCGCCTGGAAGGCGTCGACGTAGCTGTCCATGCGACCGGCAGTCGTCGGCCCGAACGAGCCCGACGCCATGCCGGTCGGCGTCTTCGCCGGCCCGGCGTAGTAGACGACGTGGTCCTTCATGTACTGCGGCAGCCCCTGGCCGGCGGCCAGCCGCTCCATCATGCGCGCGTGCGCGATGTCGCGGGCGACGACCATCGGGCCGGTCAGCGAGAAGCGTGTCTTGATCGGGTGCTTGGCGATCGCCGCGCGGATCGCCGCCATCGGCTGGCGCAGGTCGATGGGCACGACCGCGACGGCGAGGGCGGCGCCGTCGACCTCGGGCAGGAAGCGCGCCGGGTTGGTCTCCAATTGCTCCACGAACACGCCGTCGGCGGTGATCTTGCCGAGCGCCTGCCGGTCGGCGCTGCACGACACGCCGATGCCGACCGGGCACGAGGCGCCGTGGCGCGGCAGGCGAATCGCGCGGACGTCGTGGCAGAAGTACTTGCCGCCGAACTGCGCGCCGATGCCGTTCTTGCGCGTCAGCTCCAGCACCTGCTGCTCGAGCTCGATGTCGCGGAAGGCACGGCCGTGGGCGTTGCCGGTCGTCGGCAGGCTGTCGAGATAGCGCGCGCTCGCCAGCTTCACGGTCTTCAGCGTGAACTCCGCCGACATGCCGCCGATGACGATGGCGAGGTGGTACGGCGGACAGGCCGCGGTGCCGAGCTTGCGCGTCTCCTTGTCGATCCAGGCGAGCAGCGTCTTCGGACTGAGCAGCGCCTTCGTCTCCTGGTACAGGAAGGTCTTGTTGGCGGAGCCGCCGCCCTTGGTCATGAACAAGAAGTGGTACTCGTCGCCTTCCTCGGCGTAGAGATCGATCTGCGCCGGCAGGTTGTCGCCGGTGTTGCGCTCCTCGTACATCGTGACCGGGCTCATCTGCGAGTAGCGCAGGTTGGTCTCGACGTAGGTGCGGTGCACGCCGCGGCTCAGCGACTCGGCGTCATCACCGCTGGTCCATACGTCTTGGCCCTTCTTGCCGATCACGATCGCGGTGCCGGTGTCCTGGCAGCTCGGCAACACCATGCCAGCCGAGACGTTGGCGTTGCGCAGCAGCTGTAGCGCGACAAAGCGGTCGTTGGCCGAGGCCTCCGGGTCGTCGAGGATGGCGCGCAACTGCGTCAGGTGCCCCGGGCGGAACAGGTGGCTGATGTCGCGAATCGCCGTGAACGCCAGCGTCTCGAGCGCCGCCGGCGCGACCTGCAGGACCTTGCGGCCGCCGACCCGCACGGTCTGCACGTGGTCCTTGGTCAGCAGACGGTACGGCGTGGGGTCGTCGCTGAGCTCGAAGATCGGCTGGTAGCGGAACGTCATGGTGGCAGCGTTGCGCCGGCCCCCGCCCGTGTCCAGCGCGCGTGCCGCCGGCTGGCGACCGGTCGAACCGAGCCACGCCGCGCGCTACCTTGCGCGCCATGAAGCCGCGCGTGTTCGTGACCCGCCGCGTGTATCCCGCGGCGCTCGCGATCCTACAGGAACACTGCGTCGTCGACTACCAGGACAGCCACGACACGCTCGACGCAGCGCGACTTGTTCGCCGCCTGCAGCACGCCGACGCCGTCGTCTGCCAGCTCACCGACCCGCTGACCGCCGCCGTGATCGCCGCGGCGCCGAAGCTCCGCGGCATCCACCAGATCGCCGTCGGCCACGACAACATCGACGTCGCCGCCGCCACCGCGCGCGGCATCGTGGTGACCAACACGCCCGGCGTGCTGACCGAGGCGACCGCCGACCTGACCTGGGCGCTGCTGCTCGCCGCCGCGCGCCGGGTGCCCGAGGCCGAGCGCTTCCTGCGCGCAGGGAAGTGGCAGCGCTGGGACGTCGACCTGCTGTGCGGCGCCGACGTCAGCGGCCGCACGCTCGGCCTCGTCGGCTTCGGCCGCATCGGCCAGGCCGTCGCGCGCCGCGCGCTCGGCTTCGGCATGCGCGTGCTCTACGCGAGCCGCAGCGAGACGCCGGCCGCGGTCGAGCAGGAATTGCGCGCGCAGCGCGTTCCGCTCGACCTACTGCTCAAACAAAGCGACTTCGTGTCGCTGCACGTGCCGCTGCGCGACGAGACTCGCCACCTGATCGGCGTCGAGCAGTTGTGTCAGATGAAGAGCACCGCCTTCTTGATCAACACCGCCCGCGGGCCGGTCGTCGACGAGCGCGCGCTGGTCGCCGCGCTCGAGGAAGGCCTGATCGCCGGCGCCGGCCTCGACGTGTTCGAGACCGAGCCGACCGTCACCCCGGGGCTGCTGCAGCTGCCCAATGTCGTGCTGCTGCCGCACGTCGGCAGCGCGGTGACCAGCGTGCGCAGCCTGATGTGCGCCCTCGCCGCCAACGATTGCGTGGCCCTGCTGACCGGCGAGCGGCCCAAGCACCCGGTGAATCCACAGGTCCTCGCGCCGCTGGAGAACGAGTGAACGACACCCTGCGCGCCGCGTTCGCGACGACGCTCGCGCACCTGCGAACGCGTCAGGACGAGTGGACGCCGAGGTGCCTCGGCGCGGCGCGCGAGCACGTCACCCGCGGCGGACAGGTCGTGCTGATCGCGTTCGGCAAGGCCGCGCGGGGCATGGCGACCTCGGCGCTGGCCGTGCTGCCCGCCCACCGCGTCCGCGGCCTGCTGGTGACGCCGGCGCCGGACGACGCCCCGCTGCCGCCGCTGCAGACCATCGCCGCCGGCCATCCGCTGCCCGACGCCGGCAGCTTCGCGGCGGCGCGCGCGGCGCTCGCGCTGTGCCGCAGCGTTCGCCCGACCGAGCACGTCGTCTTCCTCGTATCCGGCGGCGGCTCGGCGCTGCTCGAACTGCCGTACGACGACCGCATCGACGTCGCGTCCTGGCGCGCGTTCTACCAGGCGCTCGTCAGCTGCGGCGCTGGCATCGAGCGCGTCAACGCGATCCGACGCCGCGTCTCGGCGAACAAGGGCGGTCGCCTCGCGCTCGCTGCGGCGGCGGCCGCCGGCCAGACCACCGTGCTCGTGCGCGACGTGCCGGGTGATTGGGGCGACATCGCCTCGGGTCCGACATGGCTCGCTGACAACGAAGCCGACGCCGCGAAGGCCTGGCTCGACGACGACGCGTTGGCGGGCGAACTCGACGCGCTCGGCCTGCGGCCGGCGGCGCCGCCGCAGCTCGTCGCAGACCTCGCCGCCAGCGCCCTGCCGCCACGGCCGCAGGTCCCCGAACGGCTGTCGTCGAAGTGCGCGTGGCTGACGCTGCTCGACGAGACGAACGCGCGCGCGTTCGCGGCACAGGCAATGCGCGCCGCCGGCTTCATCGTCGACGCCGAGGCCGACGCCGACGATCTGACGATCGACGAAGCCGCTGACACGCTGCTGCAGCGGCTGACAGCGCTTCGCCTGGCGAATCAAGGCCGCAAGGTCGCGGTCGTGACGACCGGCGAACTGTCGGTCCGGCTGCCGCCGTCGCCCGGCGTCGGCGGTCGCAACCAGCAGTTCGCGCTGGCCTGCGCCGCCCGCATTGCCGGCCAGCCGATCGTCGTGCTCAGCGCCGGCACCGATGGCATCGACGGCAACTCGCCGGCCGCCGGCGCCGTCGTCGACGGCACGACCTGGGACCGCGCGCTTGCCGCCGGCCTCGACCCCGCCGGCGCGCTGCGCCGCTGCGACGCCGGCGCGCTACTCGCACGGCTCGGCGACGCGGTCACGACCCGTCCGACCGGCACGAATGTGCGCGACGTGCGCATCCTGGCGCACGACGGCTAGGAACCTCGGACGGCCGGCGCCATGGGCGTTTCACCGCCGCCGCAAGCGGCGACGCGCGGCCGCTGGCGACCGCAGCGATTTCCGGCTGCCGTCCCGACTCCAATCCCATTGCCCGTTCCGCCGATGACCTGGGTCGGAAGGAAGGGGCTTGGGTCACATCTCGCAAACTTCGAAGCCTGCGACATGGGCGATTGCCCTGCTCTTGGCGTCATGCGGCAGCGGTGGCGGTGACAGCGCAGCGCCCGCCAGTCCCGGCGCGACCAACGCAGCGTCCATCGGCACGGTGCATCTCGTCGACCACGAACCGGCGAACGGCGCGGTCCAGGTCGACCCCGCAGCGGTCATCGTGCTGCGTTTCGACGCGCGCATGGCGATCGAGAGTTTCGGCGACGCAGACACGTGGTTGCGCGCCGCAGGAGCGGCGGCGCCGGTTGCCGGCACGTTCGAGCTCAGCTCCCACAATCGGGTCTACTTCCGACCGCAGGCGCCGCTGCAGCTCGAAACGGACTACACGTTCCAGCTGTCGGCACTGACGTGCGACGAAGATGGTCGCATCCTCGACCAGGAAGTGCGCTTCGCCTTCCGCACGCTCGACACGACCCCGCCGACGCTGATCGGGATCGACGTCGCAGCCGGCGCCATCGGCGTCGCGCGCGACCGCGCGTTCCGGCTGCAGTTCCATGAGCGGCTCGCGCCCGCGTCGGTGATGGCGACGACGCTCTTCGTCAGCGACGCGTTCGGGGTTCGCTACAAGGCCAATCTGGCGTGCGACGGCGACGCCGTCGTGCTCGATCCGACCGCCGAACTGCCTGGCGACCGCCAGTTCCTGCTGGTGGCGACGACCGGCTTGCGCGATCTCGCCGGCAACGCCTTGGCGAGCGCCTCGTCGACTCCCTTCCACACGGCGCCGGACGTCGACGCGCCCGCCGTCGTGGACACGTGGCCGGCGCCAGGCCAGCTCGCCGTATCGCCGCGCGCGCAGCCGCACATCTTCTTCGACGAGTCGATGGACCCGACAACCGTCGATTCGACGTCGCTCGGTTTCATTGACGAGTTCGGGGCGATCGTGCCGTTCACCGTCGCCGCCAGCGACGACCAACGGACGCTGTACCTCGTGCCGTCGGCGCCGCTGGTCGCAGATCGCGGCTACACGCTCGCCTTCGCGCTCGGTGAGTCAGCCGCGACCGATGTCAGCGGCAACGCTCTCGCGGCAACGCAACCGCACTCGTTCCGCACCGGCGTCGACGACGTCGCGCCAGCGGTGACGGCGAGCGAGCCGGCCGACGGCTCCGACCGCGTGCCGAGCGATGTCGTCACGACAGTCACGTTCGACGAGGCGCTCGATCCGGCGTGGCTCGACGAGCGCACGGTCGAACTGCTGGTCGCCGGCGAAGCCTGGGAGACGCTGGTCGAGGCGACGACGCCGGTGAGCGTCCGGGTCACGCCGCTCGTGCCGCTGCCGCTGCGCGCAAGCTGCCAGTTGCGGTTCCGCGGCGGGCACGAGGGCGTGCGCGACCTACACGGCAACCTGCTCGCTGCGGACCTCGAGATCGGCTTCACGACATCGGACGACGCCGGCACGCCGACGGCGATGATCCTGCCGCCGAACGGCGCCATCCATGTCGCCGTCAATGCGCAAGTCGCCATCGCCTTCGATGCGCCAATGGATCCGAACACGCTGCACGCCGGCACGTTGGCCGTCACCGACGACGACGGCGTCGCGGTGCCGGGATCATGGCAGGCGGCGGCCAGCGCTCGCGGCGTCCGTTTCACGCCGAGCCAGCCGTTTCCGGCCGGCGCCTGGCGCCGCGTCGTCGTGCGCGCCGGCCAGGACGGCGTCCGCCGCGCCAGCGGCAACTGGCTGCGCGCCGACACAACGTCGCGCTTCCGAATCGGCGCCAGCGTCGACCTTGCGGCGCCCACGGTCACCTGCACCGTCAACGGCGTCGCCGCCGCGCGCAAGCAAGGACTGACGCTGCCGCCGAGCGGCTTCACGATCGACTTCGACGCCAACGATGCCGCTGGCGGCCACATCGACGTCGCCAGCGCGCAGATCCTGCTCGATGGCCCGGGCACGCCGCCGGACGCCGCCGCGTTGCTGCGCGAGGGCGTGCTCGGCCGCGACTTCGCCCGCCTCGTGGCGCCGAGCTCGACGCGACTGGCTGGCGGCGATTGGACGCTGCGCGTGCGCGTTTCCGACCTCGCCGGGAACTTCGGCGAGTCCGCGGCGCTCGCGTTCCACGTCGCCGAGCCCGCCGCCGCGATCGTGCCGTTCGAGCGCACGCAGGTCGTCTGGGTACGCGCCGAACTCGACCGCGACGGCAACGGCGTCGCCGACTTCGATGACGACATGACGCGACTCGGTCTCGCGGTCGCCGGCGGCAACGCCACCGCCATCGCGTTCGTGCGCACGACGCTACTCAACGCTGTGCTGACGCAAACAAGCCGCCTGTACGGTCGCGGCGACCGCGGCGAGCCGCGCGGCAGCGACTCGGCGGCCGTGCGCTTGACGACGCGCGAGCCGATCAAGGTCCCGCACATGCAGATCGCCCTCGGCGGCTTCGACCCGGACGGCCCGCGCCACCGCGGCTTCGGCGCCGCCAGCACCGGCGTGCTCGGACGCGCCTTGTTTGACCTCCGCAATGGCAACCCGGCGGAACGCAACACCACCTCGTCGCCCGGCCTCGGCGTCTTCCCCGCCGAGATGTTCGTCTACCAATCGCAGCTGCACCTACAGGTCTGGCCGTCGTACATGACTCGCTTTGCCGAGCGCTTCCTGCCGCTGTGCCCGGCGATGGGCGGCACGCCCGTCGGAGCGCATCCGCACGATGCCGCGGCGCTGCGAGCCGGCTTCGACCCGGTCGCCGCCACCAGCGCGCAGCGCGCGCGCCGCCAGACCGTGCTCGCCGCCGTCGACGATTGGGCCGCGGTTGTCGGCATCGTGCTGGCGCATGAGATCGGCCACTCGGTCGGCCTGGTCGCGCCCGGCGACGCGCCCACCGGCCTCTACGGCGACGCGTCGCTACACAACACCTTCGCCGGCGCGACCGAGGTCATGTCGTCGACGATCGGCTACGAGTCGATGACGACGCTGAGCTACGCGTTCCGCGACCTCGACATGGCGTACTTGCGCCACAGGACGCTACTGCGATGAATTGCCGCGTCACAAACGTGATCGCCGCCGCCATGCTGCTGGCATTCTCCGCCCGCGCGCAGGATGGCGCGTCGACGCTTGCGGCGAATCTCGACGCCGCCAACGCAGTCGTGGTGGCGACGGTCACGGCGGTCCACGCACCGGATCCGACGACAACGGCGGTCGCGTTCCGCGTCGATACGACCGTCGCCGGCACGGCGCCCGCGACGCTCGCGCTGGCCGAGCCGGCCGGCGCCTGCTGCGGGCGCAACCTATTCGCGCTGCGAGCCGGCGACGTTCGCCTCGTGTTCCTGCGACGCAGCGGTCAGATGTGGCACGTGCTGGGCGGCCCGCGCGGCATGCTCGCGGCCCAGCCAGCGATTGTCGCGCACGTGCAGACGTTGGCCGGCGCAATGACGCCCGCGGCGCGCACATCGGCGCTGGTCGCGGCGCTCGCGCACGACGACGCGCGCGTGGCCGATGACGCGGCGCTGGCGCTCGCCGGGCGCCCCGGTCTCGCGCTCGACGCCGCCGCGAAGACGGCCGTCGGTGAGGCCTTGTGGCGCGCGCTCGATCGCCGCGACGGCCGCGCCCTCCCGCTCCTCGACACCGCCATGCGCGTTGGCGACGCTGGCCTGCGCGACGCAGCGCTCGTGCGCTACCTGGCGGCGACCGACGACGACGAGGCGGCGCTGCTGCGCCAGGCCCTGTTGCGGGCGACCGCGCCCGGCACCGTCGAACTCGCCGTCGCCGGCGTCGTCGACGAAAGCTCCGGCCTGCGCGCGGCCGAACTCGTCGCCGCGCTGCCCGCCGAGCGTGCCGTGCCGAGCGGGCTGCAGATGCTGCAGCAGGCTGGCAGTCCGCGCCTGCAGCTACGCCTGTGCCAGGATCTGCTGCGCCGCGGCGTGCCGGACAGCCAGCTCACCGCCGCACCGGCGCGCGTCGTCGACGCCGCCAAGCGCCTGCTACCCAAGGCCAACGTCTTCCGCGTGCTGTCGTCGGAAGTCCGATGACCGCCGCCGGCCATCGCCGGACTGCTGCGCGCCGATCCGCTCCGGCAGTCCGACGACGGCGCGCGCTTCAGGCTGGCGTGACCCGGCGCGGCGCCGGCGGCCAGCCATCGCGATCGGCGAGCAGCTCGCACGCGCGAGCCACCGGCCACGCCAACAGCACGCCGGCGACGACGTCGACGATCCAGTGGTAGCGCAGCAGGATCGTGCTCGCGATCAGCAGCGCGACCGGCAGCAGTAGCCAGACGAACCAGCGGCGGTTCCAGCGCCACAAGATCAGCAGGCTGGTGAGCGACATCATCGCGTGGCCGCTCGGGAAGCAGTCCCACGGATTGGCCTCGCTGGCGTCGATCGAGGCGCGCACCGGCGATGCGAGCCAGAGGCCCGTGACCTCGTGGTCGAATTCCAGCACGCACTTGGGCGCGAGAGTCGGCACCAGCAGGTAGCCGAGGTAGCTGGCCAGGAAGCTGCCGACGAGCATCAGCACAGCGCGATCGAAGGCAGCGACACCCGACGCCTTGCCGGCGCCGAGCGCGGCGAGCATGCAGATGACATAGAAGCCGGCATAGCAGAGTTGCAGCGCCTCGACGAACCACGCCGGGATTTCGCGCACGAGCGCGCCGGGGTCGACGCCGACCAACCCACGGTCGATCGCAGCGAACGACCACTCGTAGGGCTCGGGATGCACGCCCGGCAGCAGCCAGCACAACGCCGTGAACGTCGCCGGCAGCCCGATCACGGCCAGCGCCGCGCGCAAGACGCGCGGCGCGGCGTGCGAGCGCGTCAACGCCAGACGCCGGCTCCACAACACCAACGCCAGCAGGCCGACATGGAACGCGGCGCAGAGCCATGGCGCGTGGCCGTCGTGGCCGCCGCCGGAAGCGCCCACGGCGACGGTCAGCACGCAGGCGATGTACACCAGCCAGATGCGCTCGCTCGTCGGCTGCGGGCCGACGGCCGGAATCGGCGAGCTGCTCACTGCTGCCGCATCTCCTTGCGCGCTTCCTTGCTCTTCAGATGCTCGCGCTTGTCGTGCAGCTTACGGCCCTTGCCGACGCCCAGCGTGACCTTGGCGAAGCCGCGACCGCTGAAGTAGACGCGCAGCGGCACGATGGTCAGACCCTTGATCTGCGACTTGGCCTTGAGCTTGCGCAGTTCGCGCGCGTGCAGCAGGCACTTGCGCTTGCGCTTAGGGTCGTGGTTCTGCAGGTTGCCGTGCGAGTACTCCGGGATCGTGGCGCCGAGCAACCAGAGCTCGTCGCCGTCGAAGCGCGCGAACGACTCGTCGAGGCTGATCTGGCCGCGCCGCAGCGACTTGACCTCGGTGCCCTGCAGGACGAGGCCGGCCTCATAGCGCTCGAGGATCTCGTAGTGGAACCTCGCCTTCTTGTTCTCGCCGACCAGCGTCTCGGCGGCGGGCTGCTTGTCGGCGGGCTTCTTGTCGGCCGCTTTCTGCATCGCGAGCAGCCTTCGCTACGGCATCGCCGCAGCGGGCGCAAGCGCGGCCGGCGAACGGCGCCGGAAAGCTCCGGCAGTCGCTTGCATCGGCAATCGCCGCCGCTACCTTCCCCTGCCCCCACTTGTTGCCCAGGTGGCGGAATTGGCAGACGCACTAGGTTCAGGTCCTAGCGGGAGTAACATCCCATGGAGGTTCAAGTCCTCTCCTGGGCACCACATTCTTCCGCCGCGCGGCGTGAGGGGAGCGAGCCCCAGCACCTAGGCTGCGGCCGGTCAGCGCCTGAGTCGCCCCGCGAGCGCGGGCCCGGCCACGCACCTATTCGCGCCGCAACGATCCCCGCCCCGTCGGCCACCAGGTCGATCCCGTGACCCTACGCAGCCCACTCAACCGGGACGTCCCGGTCGCCCGACCCGGCGAATTCGCGCCGCTGCGCATCGGCCCGCTCACCGTCGACCCGCCGGTCGTGCTGGCGCCGATGGCCGGCATCACCAACGCGCCGTTCCGCACGCTGTGCCGGCGCTACTCGCAGGATCGCTGCCTCTACGTCAGCGAGATGATCACCGCGCGCGCCTTTGTCGAGCGCCACACACGCACGCTGCAACTGGCCTCGTTCGGTCCCGACGAGACCACCCGCAAGAGCATCCAGCTCTACGGCACCAACCCGGACACGCTGGCGCAGGCGACCCGCATCCTGGTCGAGGAGTGGGGCGTTCACCACATCGACATGAACTTCGGCTGCCCGGTGCGCAAGGTCACCGCTGCCGGCGGCGGCGCGGCCATCCCGGCGCGGCCCAAGCTGCTGCAGCGCATCGTGCGGAGCGTCGTCGCCAGCGCCGGAGCAGTGCCGGTGACGATCAAGTTCCGCAAGGGCATCGACGAATCGCTGCTCACCTACCTCGACGCCGGCCGCATCGGCGAGGGCGAGGGTGTGCGCGCCGTCGCGCTGCATGCCCGCACCGCCGCGCAGCTGTACTCCGGCGAGGCGGACTGGACGGCGATCGCGACGCTGAAGGAGCACGTGCGCACCATCCCGGTGCTCGGCAACGGCGACGTGTTCGAGGCCTGGGACGCCCTGCGCATGCTGCGACAAACCGGCTGCGACGGCGTCGTCGTCGGCCGCGGGTGCCTTGGCCGGCCGTGGTTGTTCGGCGAGTTGTGCGCCGCGCTGACCGGCCAAGAGCCGCCGCCGCCGCCAGACCTAGGCGGCGTCGTCGACGCCATGCGCGAGCACGGCCGGCTGCTGGCCGCGTTCTTCGGCGAGAAGAACGGCATGCAGCAAGTGCGCAAGTTCACCGGCTGGTACCTCAAGGGCTTTCCGAGCACCAAGCGCCTGCTGCCCGCGCTGCACATGGTGAAGACCGTCGCCGAGTTCGAGGCGCTGCTTGCCGAACTGCCGCGCGACGTGCCATTCCCGGAGATCGCCCTGCGCGCGCGGCGCTGCAAGGACGCCAGCACGCAGACGGTGTCGCTGCCCGAAGGATTCCTTACCGCGCGTGACGAAGACGTGAAGGTCGAGGATCCCGTCGAGATGGACGGCGGCTAAGCGTCTGCGGCGCGGAACGCCGGCTCCTAGGTAGCGCGCAGACCTACCAGCGCCGCGAGCCGGCGGGCATAGGCCTCGAGCACCTCGGCGACGACGGCAACCGCAGCGCCGCCAGTAGCGACGTCGGCGGCGAGCATTTCGGCGGCCTCGGTCGCGCCGTCGCGCAGCGCGCCGTCGAGCGCCTGGCGCAGCGGCGCTGGCCCGAGCGCGCGCGCCCGCAGCGCGCCCAGTTGGTTTTGCGCCGAGAGCAGCCGGCCGAGGAAGTCGTCGACCGACTCCGCGTCGAAGTCTTCGGCGAAGACGTGCACTACGTCCCCATCACCGAGGCCGAGCCGCTGGCGCGTGCGCGTCAACACGCACTCGCGCAGCAGACGGCGCGCGCGACCAGTCATCGCCGCGAGCACAACTTCGTCGTGCGGCCGCGGCTTCGCCGGCGGCGGCAGCTCGGCCGTACGACGACGCGGCGGCTCCTTCGGTCGATCGGCGAAGCCGCCCGAGGCGGACACCGGCACAGCGCTGCGGAGCGGATCGGACATAGGCACAAAGGATGATCGGAAACGGCGGGGCGTACTTGAGGCGCGGGAACTGCCCATGCCATCGCGGCGCGGCAACACGCTCCGGCCAGGGCTGAATCCGGTCGATCTACCACCTGTAGCTGTAGCCCCGACCAAGAGCCCACGCAGCATGAACACAGGCATCCTGATTTCGACGCTCGCGCTGACGGCCATCGCCGCCGCGCAGAATCCGACCCAGCTCGACAAGCTGACCGCCGGTCGGCTCGGCAACACCATCGCGATGCAGATCAGCTTCGCGCCGGCCAACCAGCTGCTGCTGCTGTTCGCGTCGCAGAACGCCGGTCCGACGCCGCTGCACCTCGTCGACCCTTCGGACAGCCGCGTGCTCAGCGTTGGCAGCGAGCTGCTCGGCCAGGCGATCGTGATGATCACCTCGCCCTCGGGTGGCGCGCTGTACTCCTGTAACGTGCCGAACAATCCGGCCCTCAACGCCTTCAAGTTCCACTGGCAAGCGGTGACCATCACGTTCAGCGCGCAGCTGTTCGGCGCGATAACGAACGACGTGGTCACGCTCACCGGCCTGCCCGACACAGGCGTGCTGGCGCCGACCGCCCTGGCGACGCCGCGCTCGATGGGAGTCACGATCGTCGACCGCAACAACAACCCCGCTCAGTACGACGTCGTCGTCGCGGGCGGCGGCACCGGTTCGCTGACGTCGGCCAGCGGCGTCGCCTCGTCGGAGCTCTGGGACTATCGCCGCATGGCCATGGTGGCCAGCCCGGCGATGACGAACGCGCGCTCGCTGCACCTCGGCGTGCAACTGGCCGATGGCCGCACGCTGCTGATTGGCGGCGCCAACGCCACAAGCGGCGTGACCGCGAGCTGCGAGATCTACAACCCGAACACGAACTCCTTCACGGCGACGGGCAGCATGGCGACGCCGCGCGCGCTGCACGCCGCCTGCCGCCTCGCCGATGGCCGCGTCATGGTCGCCGGCGGCACCAGCACGCTGCTGCCCGACGTGCCCGCCGCGATCGCCGCGGCGCGCAGCAGCGTCGAGATCTGGAATCCGGCGACCGGCCAGTGGACGGCGGCCAATCCGCTCAGCGGCCCGCGCCTGGGCCTCGCGCTGACGCGCCTGCCCGACGGCCAGGTAATGGCCTCCGGCGGCCTGCAGTACGCGCCGATCTTCGGCGTGCCCAACGCCTCGACGGTCGCCACCGTGCAGCGCTGGAATCCGGCGACCGGAGCCTGGACCGCCGGCCCGAACATGGCGCAACCGCGCTGCGGCCATCACGGCAGCCAGTGCCTGCTCGCCGACGGCCGCGTGCTGATGACCGGCAGCTACAACATCACGAGCTACGCCACGGCCGCGACGGCGACGCCGGGCAACGGCGCCGAGATCTACTCGCCGTCGCAAAACGCCTGGACGACGGTCAACATGCCGACGGCGCGCGTGCTGCACACGACCACGCGCCTGGGCGACGGCCGCGTCGTCGTCGTCGGCGGCTCGCAGGGCACGCTGATCGCGACGTCACCGATCGCCAACGTCGACGTCTTCAATCCGGCGACCAATAGCTGGTCGTCGGCGCCGATGCTGCTGGCGCCGCGCGCCGGCCACGCCGCCGAGCTGATGCCCGACGGCACGCTGGTGCTGTTCGGTGGGCAGAACACCACCTCGGCGGTGACGACGATCGAAACGCTGCGCTTCTGAGCGCCGGACGCGGAGCGGCCGCCGGCGCCGTCAGGGCGCCGGTTCCTTGGCGACGCGATTGCGCAACACGCCGAGCCGCTCGATCTCGACCTCCATCACGTCGCCCGGAACGACCGGGCCGACGCCCTCCGGGGTGCCCATTGCGATGAGGTCGCCCGGCCGCAAGGTCGTGACGCGGGCCATCGCCAGCAGCGCGGGCGCGACGCCGAACACCATCGCGCTGGTGCGCGCGTCCTGCCGAACGGCGCCGTTGACGCGCATGGTGATCCGCAGGTCGCTGGCGTCGACGGCGTCAGCTGGCACGACGAATGGCCCCACCGGGCACGACGTGTCGAACGACTTGCTGCGCAGCCAGGGGTACTTCTGGTCGCGGTCCTGGCCCTGCAGCCTGCGCGCGGTGACGTCGTTGAGCAGCGTGTAGCCGGCGACCAGCGACGGCGCCGACTCGAGGCGCTTGGCGCCCTTGCCGTGCGGATCGTGGAAGCCGAGCACCAAGCCGAGTTCGGCTTCGTGGTCGACGCGGGTCTCGAGCCAGTGCGGAATCACAACGTCGTCGCCGTGCGCCGTCAGCGTGTCCGGCAGCTTGGCGAAGAAAATCGGCTCGGGCGGCGCCTCGGCGCCGAACTCCTTGGCGTGAGCGACGTAGTTCTTCGCCAGACAGAGGATCTTGCCGCCGCGCGGCAACGGCGGCAGGAAGCGCGCTGGCGCGGCGATCGTCGGCGCCCTGGCGATGCGGGCAGCGAGGTCGGCGGCGCGCAGCGCGCCGGCGGCGAGCAGCGTCACGACGTCGAGCGGGCCGAGGTCGACGAAGCGCGCGGCGGCCGGGTCGACGGCGCCCAGGCGCGCGCCGCCGTCGGCGCCGACGAATCGACACCAGGCCGGCACGGCGGGGATGGCCAGCGGGGCGACGCTCACCGGCACAGTTCCAGCGCCGCCAGCGAGTAGCAGGTGCACAGCAGTTCCTGGCCCTCCATCCAACGGTCGTTCTTGCCGTTGCGCCACGTGCCGTCAGCGGCCTGCAGGCCCTCAAGGTGCGCACGCAGCGCCTTGCGCCAGTCGATCGGCACGACCAGTGGCGGGCTCTTGCCGTCGTCGGACGCCTGCGTCACCCGCACCGTCGCAACCTTGGCGGCGTCGAGCGCCTGGGCGAGCACCATGTAGTAGTAGAAGAGGCCCTGGTACTGCACCTTCTCGCCCATCGCCGGATCGGCGCCGGGATTGACGGCGAGCGTCCAGTTGTCCTGGATCCACTTGACCGCCGCCTGCACGCGCGGATCGCCGCCCGGCACGCCGGCGAGCGTGTAGCTCTTCAGCAGCGCGTAGGTCATCGAGCCGTAGCTGCGCGGCGACGACTTGCCGTCGGGCTGCACGACGTAGCCGGCGTTGCTGTTGCCCGGGTAGTAGCCGGCGCCGCCGTCGTCACCGCTGGTCGCGTCGAGCACGACGCCCTCGCGATCGGGGTCCGGCACCTTGCCCTGGAAGTCGTTCACCGACTTCAGGTTCTGCGTCCGCTGCAGGAACGTCAGCGCCTTCTGGAAGGCCTCGTGGTCGGCCGGCAGGCCGGTCTCGCGCAGCGCCTGCAGCGAGAAGTGCAGGTTGCTGAGGTCGCCGCGCTGGCTGTTGCCGTAGCCGATCGAGCCGTAGTCGCGGTCGCTGCGCGCGTAGCCGTTGGCCTCGGCGTTCTGGAAGCCGAGGATCGCCTTCTGCGCCTTGGCCAGCGCCGGCGTGACGCCCGGGCCGCCCCATCGCGACAGCGCGCCGACGACGAGGCAGGTGGTGTAGTTGGGCACGTTGTCGCCGAAGGTGCCGTCGGCGTTCTGGCGGGCGAGCAACCACTGCGCGCCCTGGTCGATGGCCGCCTGTTCGGCGGCGCTGCGGCGCGCCAGCGGCTTGCTCTGCAGCGCGTAGAGGCCGAAGCCGGTCATCGCCGCGTCGGGGAACGTCTTGCCGGCGTAGCTGGCCTCGAACACGCCGTCCTTCTGGCGCGCCAGCAACCACGCGAACGCCTTCTCCTGCGCCGCCGACCACGCCGCCGCGACCGGCGACGCCGCGGCCCCGTCGAGCTTCTTGTTGGCGACCTGGCAGGCGACGAGGCGCAACAGCGCGTCGGCGGCTTCGGCGTGATTCATGCCGTCGCGCGACTGCCGCCAAGCTTTGGCCTTCTTCGCGGAGTCGGCGCCGAGATGCTGCGGGAAGACGTCGGCGCGCACGCCATCGAGCACGGCGGCGACGGCGTCGTCGAAGCCGGCCGCCGGCGCGCCGCCGCGCGCGAGCCAGGCCTGCGCCGCCGCGATCTCCTCGGCGAAACGCGGCTCGAGCGGCAGGTTGCCGAGCGCGTCGACCGTCCACGCCGTGGTGGTCGCGTCGCCGAAGCTGCCGTCGCTGCGCCGCTGCGCGATCAACGCCTGCACCGCCTGGGTCACCGCCGGCACGTCGCCGGGGTAGTAGTAACGGCGGTGGCAGCGCGCCATCGCGGCGAGGATCTTGGCCCGCGCTTCGACGCTCTCGCCGCCGAGTGGCCAACCGTTGACCTTGGCGTCGTCGGTCAGCGCTCCCACCAGCCCGTCGACCTCTTCCTTGAAGACGACGCCCGACTTGCGGGCGGGCGACTGGCCGCCCTGCGGCGCCACCGCGGCCGGCAACAGCGGCGCGAAGGCCAGGAGGGCGGGAAGGACGACGCGGAAGCGGCGGCGGTTCATGCGGATTGGCCGGGCAGGATACGGAGGCGGCCGGGGCGGGGCGACAAACGAGCGCGGCGCAGGCCAGGTTCAAGGCGCGCGGCGATGCGGCCATGGCAACGCGCCGTCCGACGCGGGGCCATCGCGGCGTCCGACCCGACCGTCTCAGACGGGGCAACGCGCGCCTTCTACGGTCCTCCGTGCCGCGCCAGCGCGCTATCCTCCTGAGCCATGTTCCGCGACCGGACCGTCTCGCTCGTCATCCCCGCGTACAACGAGGAGGAGACGATCCGCCAGGTGGTCGAGGAGTTCCGCGGGGAACCGCACCTCGACGAGATCGTCGTCGTCGACAACAACTGCAAGGACCGCACGGCCGAGTTCGCCGCCGCCGCCGGCGCGCGCGTGGTCAGGGAGTCGAAGCCGGGCTACGGCGCGGCGCTGATGGCGGGCATGTCGGCGGCGAAGGGCGACATCCTCGTCCTGGTCGAGGCCGACGGCAGCTTCCGCGCCCGCGACGTCGTCAAGCTGCTCGCCTACCTGGACGACGCCGGCATGGTCATGGGCACGCGCACCACCAAGCAGATGGTCGAGCAGGGCGCGAACATGCGCTTCATGCTGCGCTGGGGCAACGTGTTCATGGCCAAGTTCCTGCAGCTGTGCTGGATGCGACCGAGCGAGCCGCGCTTCACCGACGTCGGCTGCACCTTCCGCGCGCTCAGCAAGGCGACCTTCGAGAAGATCCGCCACCGGCTGCGGATGACCGGCCCGGCGTTCTCGCCGGAGATGATGTGCGCAGCACTGCAGGAGCGGTGCCGCATCATCGAGGTGCCGGTCACCTACTCGCAGCGCATGGGCGGCGAGAGCAAGCACTCCGACACGTTCGCGCGGCAGGCGAAGACCGCGTGGAAGATGTTCCGCACCATCTGCCGCAAGCGCTTCCTCGAACGCGGCGCGCCGATGCCGGCGAAGAGCCAGGGCTGAATCCGTGGCTGACGACTGCCGCGCGGACTCCATCGAGATCGACCGCTGCCAACTTTGCGGCAGCGGCGACCGCTCCGTGCGCCTCCAGGATGGGCCATTTCGCGTCGTCGAGTGCGCCGGCTGCGGACTCGTGTACGTGACGCCGCGCCTGCAGGGCGAGGCGCTGCGCGCGGTCTACGACGGGGGCTACTGGAAGAGCTCCAACCCCAAGCAGCGCGGCTACGCCGACTACGCCAGCGAGTCGCCGCTCTACCTGAAGACCTTCAGTAAGCGCATGGCGCTGGTCCGACGGCATTTGCCAGCGAAGGCGCGCATCCTCGACGTCGGCTGCGCCGCCGGCTACTTCCTGCGCGTGGCGCAGCGCGACGGGCATGACGTGCACGGCGTCGAGATATCGGCGGCGATCGCCGGCGAGGCACAGAAGGCGCTCGGCGACGACCGCGTGCACATCGGCACGCTGGAGGACGCGATCGCGGCGAAGGGTCATGCGCCGGCGTCGTTCGACCTGGTGTCGCTGTGGGACGTGATCGAGCACGTGCCGGACCCGCAGGCGCTGCTGCACACGATCCGCGGGCTGATCAAGCCGGGCGGCAGGTTGTTGCTCGAGACGCAGAACGTCGCCTCGCGCTGGGCCAGGCTGCTCGGCCCGCGCTGGCACCACTTCAAGCACGACGAGCACCTCTACCACTTCACGCCGGCGACGGTACGGCGACTGCTCGCCGACTGTGGCTTCGAGACGCTGGCGCTCGGCTCGGCCTGCGCCGGCAAGTACGTCTCGTTCGGCTTCCTGGCCGAGCGCGCCGCGCGCCTGGGCCGGGTCGCCGGCTTGCTGGCGAGCCCGCTGGCGCTGCTGCGCGGGCTCAGCCTCTACGTCAACCCGCACGACGAGATGATCGTCGTGGCGCGCCTGCGCTGACGCGGGCGCGGCCGGCGAAGTCCGCCGGTGAGGGCCTGTAGGGCGGGCGCGCGGTCGCGCCCGCTCGGCGGCTCACTTCGCCGCCGGCTTCTGCTGCTCCATCTCGCCGGCCTCGCGCTTGAGGTCGTAACGCAACTCGAGCGCCGCGATCGTGAACGCCTGGCGGTAGGCCAGCCCGGCCTGGGTCGCGGCGTAGTCGGCGTAGCCATCGCCGGTGCGCAGCGACTCGAAGTCGCGGCGCACGACATCGGCGGGCGTCAGCGGCTCGGCCTTGGCGCAGGTCGCGACGTAGTAGGCGCGGCCGGCCGTGTCCTGCAGCACGCCCGTCGACTCGCCCGACTTCAGCTTGCTGTGGTTGCGCCACAGGAAGACCACCGCCGGCGGGTTGCCCTTGTCGAAGCGCGGATCGCGCTGCGACAGGTCGCGCGGCAGCGGGCCGAGGTCGGCGACCGCGAAGCCGGACTCGGCGGCGGCGGCGTCGAGCACATCCTTGTAGACCTTTTGCGCCTCGGTCCCGATCTCGCTCGTGATCGCAGCGGCGACCTCGGCGTCGAAGCCGGACCTGCGAGTCTCCTTCTGGCCGAGCTCGGTGCGCTTGACGCCCAGCTCGGTCTGCCAGCCGGCATGCATGCGCGTGCCGGGCTGCAGACGGGCGACCTCCTTCTCGGCGATCGCGATGCCGTCCTGGGTCTTCTTCTCCCAATCGGCGAGCTTCTCGTCGACGCGGGCCTGCTTCTTGCCTTCGATCTCGGCGACCTTCTCCGGCATCTTGGCCTTGGCGAGGCGCAGCAGCGCCTCATCCATCTTCTTCTTGCACTCCTCGCCCTGCGCCTTGGCCTTCTCGGTCCAGTACGCGCCTTCGGCGAGTGGCTTGAGCGTCTCCCACGGCTTGAGCGGCAGCGGCTCGACGTCGCTGGCCTGGTAGAGGATCACGGCCTTCGTCGTGCGGCCGGCCGCGAACGACAGATCGCCCTTGGTGCGCAGGCCGGCAACCTGGCTGGCGTTGGACCACTTGCCGAGTTCGGCGCCGAGCGCGTCAAGATCCTTGAGTTCGTCGCCGGTCTTCAGGCCGCTCGTCGCCTTGACGACGAAGCCCTTCTTGTCCTTGGTCAGGTCAAGGAAGGCCGCCGGGAAGTCGAAGCCGGCGCGGGTCGCCTCGACCGCCTTCTCGGCGGCCGTGACGGCCTCCTTGAGCGGCGCGATCCTGGCGTCGTGGCCGCTGACGATCGCCTGCAGCGAGTCGACCTCCGACTGCAAGCGGGCGCTGGCGCTCTTCAGGTCCGCGTCGTCGGGCTTCTGCTTGAGTTCCTCGACCTTGCCGGCGAGATCGGCCTTCGCCGGATCGAGGCGCAGCGTCGCCTCCTCGAATTGGATGTTGGCAGTGTTGACCTCAGCCTGAGCGTCCGCGACGGCGTCGTTCTGCGCCTTGGTCGAATCGTTCTGCCGCTCCTTGACCGCGGCCAGCAGCATGTTCATCACCTGCTCAGCCTGCAGCACGCGCGTCAGCTCGGCCTTCACCGCGGGGTCATCGGCCGGCTTGAACTGGCCGTCGCCCTCGAGCTTGAAGCGCGCCTCCTTCTCCATGTCGTAGGCGCCCTTCACCTGTTCATCGCCGACCATGAAGTCCTTGAGCCAACCATCCTTGAACTGCTCCGGGTCGAACTGGCCGTCGGCCGTCAGCAGGGCGCCGATGCGCAACTCGGCGCGCGGCGGGTCGTAGGCCTGCATCATGCGCTTCTGGCGTTCGTCCTTGCCGTCGAGCCACTTCTTGAGGTCGTCCTCGGACAGCGGCGAAGCCTTCTTCAGGTCCTCTTCCGCCTTCTTCTCGTCGAACGACGCGACGCGCAGCGTGATCTTCTCGCGGTCGGCGATCAACTGGCTCATGACGTGGGCCTCGGTGCTGTCGACGGCCAGCGTCTGTAGGCGGACGTAGGTGCCGATGCGCATCGCCTCGGCGACGATCTCGCGGTACTGGGCAACCGACGCGAAGCGCAGGTCGGTGACGAGTTTGCCGACGCTCGGCGACTTCATCAGTTCGCGCATCGCCTCGATCGCGCGGTCGACCTCGGCCATCGAGTAACCGATCCCCTCGGCGATCGCGGCGCGGCGCAGAATCGCGTACACGGTGCCAAGTTCGCTCTGGTTCTCCTTGCCCGGGTCGAGCGGCGGCAGCACGCCCGGCGGAATGCGGCCGAAGACGAAGCCGGCGAGCAGGCGACCTTGCTCGAAGTCCTCGGCGACCAGGGCCTCGCGCTTGCCGTTGACCAGGATGGTCGACGTCGACGATTCGTCGCGGAAGACGTCCGACACGAGCGCCGTCATCGGACCCGTGATCGAGAACGTCAGCAGCGTGAAGATGCCAGCCGTGTAAAGCAGCAGCTTCTGCTTGCGGCGGAAGAAGCCGTAGATGCCGCTGCCCTCGTCGTACTGGACTCCAGAAGGCGGTGCGGAGGCGGAAGGCGTTTGGACGGGATTCGTCGCCATGGCAAGTCGGACAGGATACCTAGGGTCGGCGCGCCGAACGAACGGCGGACCACGAATGTGTCTGGGGATCAGCGGGCGGCGGCGACCGCCTCGGTCGTGAGCAGGATCGGGATGTCGTCCTGGATCGGATAGAGCCAGCCGCCGTCCTGGGTCGCGAGCGCGCCCGCCCATGCCGCCGCGACTTGCGCGCCACCGCGGTTGCGGCAATCGCCGCGCGCGATGGCCGCGTTCACAGTGGCCAGCTCGGCGGCGGTCGCCAGCCGCAGCGGCCGACGGGTCGAGGGGCAGACGAGCATGCCGAGGAACTGGGCGTCGATCATGGCGGGTTGGTACCGGGCGGCGGGATCATGGTGAGGGCGGCAGGACTCGAACCTGCGACCTACGGCTTAAAAGGCCGCTGCTCTACCGGCTGAGCTACGCCCCCAGAATCGCCGGAACCGGAATCGCGGGGGGGAAGGATAAGACCCGCGCCGACGCGTCGGCGCAAGAGCCAGGACGGGCGCCGACCGAGCCGGCGCGGCTGCGCCGGCCCCGGCGATCACCCCTCCATGATCTCCTTCGACTTGGCGCGGAAGGACTCGTCGAGCTTCTGCTCGACGGCCTTCAGCTCCTTGTCGACGGCGTCGTGGGCCTTCTTGCACTGGTCCTCGGTCAGCTTGCCGTCCTTCTTCATCTGGTCGGCGAGCTTGTTGGCGTCGCGGCGCTCGTTGCGCAGCGCCACCCGATTCTGCTCGATCAGGTCCTTTACCTTGGCCACCAGCTTCTGGCGCTGCTCGCCGGAGAGCGGCGGCATGGTCAAGCGCAGCTGCTTGCCGTCAGACTGCGGGTTGAGCCCCAGATCGGACTTCTGGATCGCCTTCTCGATGTCCTTGACCACCTGCGGCGTGCCGTCGAACGGCTTGATCATCAGCTGACGCGGCTCGGGCACCGAGATGTGCGCGATCTGGTTGAGCGGCGTCGACGTGCCGTAGTAGTCGACGCGGATCGTGTCGACGAGCGCCGGCGACGCGCGGCCGGTGCGGATGCTGGCCAGCTGCTCCTTGAGGTGCTTGAGCGTCTTGTCGGTCTTCAGCGTCAGGTCGTTCAGTAGGGAAGCGTGGGGTTCCATGGCTGTTCGTTGCAGTGCCGTTCGTTCAGCAGACCCATGTGCCGATGTCTTCGCCGCGCACCGCGCGCTCCATGTTGCCCTCGACGAAGGCGTCGAAGACCATGATCGGCATGCGGTTCTCCATGCACAGCGTGAAGGCCGTGCGGTCCATGACCTTGAGGTTGCGGTCGAGCGCCTCGGCGAACGTCAGGCGCGCGAACTTCTTCGCCGACGGATCCTTCTTCGGGTCGGCGGAGTAGACGCCGTCGACCTTCGTGGCCTTGAAGATCGCGTCGACGGCGAGTTCGGTCGCGCGCAGCGCCGCGGCGGTGTCGGTGGTGAAGTACGGATTGCCGGTGCCGCCAGCGAGCACGACGACGCGGCCTTTCTCCAGGTGCCGGATGATGCGGCGGCGGATGTAGGGCTCCATCATCGTCTTGATCTCGACGGCGCAGGCGGCGCGCGTCTCGACGCCTGCGCGCTCGAGCCCGTCCTGCAGGGCGAGCGCATTGATTGCCGTCGCCAGCATGCCCATGTGGTCGGCGGTGGCACGGTTGGTGCCCATCTTGGCGAACTCGGCGCCGCGCAGCAGGTTGCCGCCGCCGACGACGACCGCGACCTCGACGCCCAGTCGCTGCACGCGCGCGATCTGTTCGGCGACGACCGCAACCACCGTCGGCGACACGCCCGAGCCGTCGTCGCCGAGGCTCTCGCCGCTGATCTTGAGGAGGATGCGCTGGATCTTGCGCGGGGACTCGGCAACAGCTCGGTGCTTCGGGTCGGACATAGTGCGTCGCGACGCGCAAGCCTAGGAGTCGGCGCCACGGAAGGCCACACCGCCCGGCACCCATCCCGTGACGCCGACGCCCCGGCCCAGGCCAGCGGCGCCGCGAGAGCGCAGCGGCGCCGTCCGGGCTGGCGACGCACGTCCCGCTGGCGCATGGACTGCCGGGTAGCCGGCGGCCAGCCGGCCGGCCGGGCCGGAAGACAATCGCTTCGTCGCAAGCCGCGCCGCGGCCGCGACAGCGGCCCCGGAGGCGCGCCGGAAGCCCGTGCCCGACCTCTGCTCGGCGGCTCAGCCGCCCAGTTCGAGGCGGACGAAGCGGCGCACGACGATGTTCTCGCCGATCTTGCCGACCAGTTCGGTGCGTATCTGCTCGACCGACTTGGTGTCGTCGGGAACGTACTGCTTCTCCATCAAGCACTTCTCGGCGTAGAACTTGTCGAGTCGGCCCTCGACGGCCTTGTCGATCACCGCCTGCGGCTTGCCCTTCATCGACTCGGCCGCCATCTCGGTGACGATCTTCTTCTCCTTGGCGATCGCGTCGGCCGGGACCGAGTCGCGATTGAGGAACAGCGGGTTGTAGGCGGCGACCGTCAGCGCAACGCCGCGGCAGAAGGCCTTGAAATCTTCGTTCTTGGCGACGAAGTCCGTCTCGCACGCGACCTCGACGAGCACGGCGAGCTTGCCGTTGTGGTGCTGGTAGGCGTAGCAGAGGCCTTCCTTGACCTCGCGGCCCGAGGCCTTGTCGGCGAGCTGCTTGCCCTTCTTGCGCAGCACGTCCTTCGCCTTCTCCATGTCGCCGCTGGTCTCCTTGAGCGCGGCCTTGCAGTCCATCATCGGGGCGCCGGTCATCTCGCGCAGGCGCATCACGGTCTTGGCATCGATCTCGGTCATGGTGTTGCTCAGGGAACTTGGGCGTGCTCGCGGCACGCGGAATCAGGAAGAAACCCGGCGCAAGAACGAACCGGGGCCGGTCGGTCCGGCCCCGATTCGGTCGCGCGCCCGCGAGAATGCGTCAGCGCGCGGGCGATCAGCCCTGCGCCGGCGCGTCGGCGGCCGGAGCCGCCGACTCAGGGCGCTCCGAGCCGATCGAGACGGAGTCGGCGTGACCACCCGCCTGGAAGCGGCCACCGCCGCCGCCCGGACCACCGCGACGCCCGCCGTCGCGACCGCCGCCCGGACCACCACGGCGGCCACCACCGTCACGGCCACCGCGGCCGCCGCCGTCGCGGCCTTCCGACCGGCGACCCTGCGCCTGGCGGTTGCGGACGTCGTCCGACGCCGCGCGCTGCGCGTCGCGCAGCGTCGTCTCGTCGCACTGCTTGCGGCCTTCCATGATCGCCTCGGACAGCTTGCCGAGGATCAGCTGGACGGAGCTCATCGCGTCGTCGTTCGCCGGAATGACGATGTCAGCGAGCGATGGATCGCAGTCGGTGTCGAGGACGCAGACGACCGGGACGTTCATGCGCTTGGCCTCGCGCATGGCGTTGTCCTCACGGCGCGGGTCGACGACGATCAGCGCGCCCGGCAGGCCGTGCAACTCACGCACGCCTTCCAGGTTGCGGCGGATGCGCTTCATTTCGCGCCGCATCGTCGACTGGTCCTTCTTCTTGTACTTCTCGATGCCGCCGGTCGTCTCGAGCTGCTCGAGGTCGACGAGGCGGGCGAGGCGCTCGCGCACGGTCGCGAAGTTGGTCAGCGTGCCGCCGATCCAACGCTCGGTGACAGGGGGCATGCTGCACTTCTTTGCCTCGGCCTCGACGACCGGCCGGATCTGCTTCTTGGTGCCCAGGAACATGATCTGGGCGCCGATCGCGGCGAGGTGGCGGAGGAAGTGCGTCGCGCGGTACAGGCCGCGGATCGTCTCTTCGAGGTTGATCACGTGGATCTTGTGCCGCTTGCCGTGGATGAACGGCTTCATCTTCGGGTTCCACCGGCTGGCCTGGTGGCCATAGTGGACGCCGGCGTCGATCAACTCTTGGGCGGTTACGAGCGGCACGTTGGAAACGGCTCCTTGGCGGCGTTGTGTCTGCCTGAACGGCGTTCTACGCGAAAGTCGCTCCGGCCACGGCGAAGCCATGGTCGGCGGGAATGTGGGGCGGAAGATCTTAGGGACGACCAGGCGCGCGTCAAGGCGAGATTCGGCGGGCTATCCGCGCGGTCCGCCGCATCTGCGGCCCGCTTCCCACCCCCGCCGACCCGGTTAGACTCCGGCCGGGTCGGAGCAAGCTCCGGCCGCGCACCCCGGCCTCGCACCCTAGCCCAGCCCGCCGCTTGGACAGTCCGCACAGTCGCCCCGATCGCGTCCCCGGCTCGCCCCGAGAGGCCGAGCGCACCGACGCACGCATCGTGCTGCTGATGAACCACGGGCGCGACCCGCTCGGCGACCTGCCGGGCATGCTGGCCCGCGCCGGCCTCGCCGTGCACATCGGCGACTCGCTGGGGCAGAGCCACCGGCTCGCCACTGCCAGCCACCCCGACGTCGTGCTGCTCAATCCGCTCGTGCTGTGCGACGGCAGCGTCGAACTCGAACTGATCGAGAGCCTGCAGAGCGACGACGACCCAGTGCCGGTCGTGCTGATGGTGCCCGACCTGGCGTCGCTGGCCGAGGCGCGACACCTCGCGGTGCCGTTCCACGACTTCGTGCTCAAACCGGCCGATCCGCTCGAGTGCCTCCATCGTATCGAGCTGGCGCTGCGCACGCGCGAGCGCGTCTGCGACCTGCACGGCCGCGCGCGCCTGCTCGAGCGCCAGGTCA
Source organism: Planctomycetota bacterium (assembly GCA_016872675.1). Taxonomy (GTDB): domain Bacteria; phylum Planctomycetota; class UBA1135; order UBA1135; family UBA2386; genus UBA2386. Next base: position 19,831 of record VGZG01000002.1, on the reverse strand, counting down.
GCGTCGACTTCAAGACCGGCCTGATCAGTGAGCGCCACATGCGCACGCTGCTCGACCTCGAGTGGAAGCGTGCGCAGCGCTACCAGAACCCGGTCTCGCTGCTGCTGATCGACGTCGACGACTTCAAGGGCGTCAACGACGCCACCGACTACGGCTTTGGCGACGAGGTGCTGCGCCGCGTCGCCGACGAGCTCAAGGCGACCGTGCGCGAGACCGACTTCGCGGCGCGATTTGGCGGCGACGAGTTCTGCGTGCTGCTGCCGCAGACCACGCCGGCAGAGGCCGTGCAGACAGCGCTGCGCATCCGCCAGCGCGTCGGCGCGATGACCGTGCAGCGCGGCCCCTTCCAGCGCGCGCTGTCGGTGTCGATCGGCGTCGACAGCTACGACGGCCGCAGCGCCTCGAGCGTCGAGAGCCTGCGCCGCAACGCCAACCACGCGCTGCAGGAAGCCAAGCGCCGCGGCAAGAACCAGGTCTGGCTGCACGCAGCCGTCGAAGCCGCCAGCTGACCGCGCGTCAGGCCGCCCGTGCGTCAGACCGCTGCCGGCAGCGCGATGTGCACATGGAAGCCGTCGCCGAGGCGCGAGCTGACGGCGATCTCGCCGCCGTGGTTCTGCACAATCGAGTAGCAGATGAACATGCCGAGCCCGCTGGCGTCGGGACGCGCCTTGCTACTGAAGAACGGGTCGAACACGCGGCCGAGCAGCGCCGGATCCATGCCTGGTCCATCGTCGTCGACCTGCAGCAGCACGCGACCGCCCTCGGTCCGCGCCTGCACGCGGATGCAGCCTCCTGGCCGTCCCTCGAGCGCGTCGAGCGAGTTGAGGAACAGGTTGAGCATCACCTGCTGGATCTCGTGCTGGTCGCCATGCACCAGCAGCAGGCTCGGCGCGACGTCCACTTCGAACCGCACGTTGGCGAGCTGCGCCCGGTGCTCAACCAGCGCGCGCGCGCCATCGATCGCGCTGGCTAGCGCGAAGCGGCCGGGCGCCGCTTGCCGCGGCGAGAAGTCGAGCAGCCGCCGCGCCGTGCGGGCGATGCGCTGTAGGCCGTCCTGGACCAGCGACAGGTACGTGCGCTGCCGTTCGCCGAGGTCCGGCGCCTGCAGCAGGCGGTTCACCGCGTTCTGCATGCCGCCGATTGGGTTGTTGATCTCGTGCGCGAGGCCCGCGGCGAGCGTGCCGATGCTCGCGAGGCGCGCACTGAGCACCAACGCGCGCTCCTTCTGCTTCGTATCCTCGACCGCCGCGCGCACGGCGCTCTCAAGCGCGTGTGTCTGGTCGGCAACCTGCGCCGCCATGCGGTTGAACGTCGCCGCCAGCGGGTCGAGTTCGGGCACGCCCTGGTGCTCGGGCACGCGCACATCGAACCGCCCGCGTCCGACCGCGGCGACGGCCTCGCCGATGGCCTGCAGCGGCCGCCGGATCGTCCGCGCCGTCATCCAGTACAGGAAGGCGCCGAACAGCAACGTCGACGCGAGCACGCCGACGACGGACGTCCACAGCGGCAGCGCCGCCGGCAGCGCCTGCGTCAGCCGAGGCTGGAACCACAGGTAGCCGACGACGTCGTCATCCTGGCGCAGCGCATAGCCGTAGCCGCCGGCGATCGGCAGCATGCCGTCGGTCTGACGCGCCTGGACGATGCCCGCCGTGATCACCGCGCTCGGGAACTGGTCCGGATCACGATGCACCGCGCCGAGTGGATTGAGGTAAACGCCTTCGTACGGCGGCCGGCCGGTGGTGACGATCACGTCCTCGTACAGGTCGCGGGTCGTCGCCGCGGTCAACAGACGGCGCACCACCGTCGCGTCGCCCGACGCGCTGCGCAGCGCCCCAGGCGAGTAAACGCGGCTCAGTTCGCTGAATGACCCTTGCACCTGCGCCTGCAGCGCCACGTCGCGATCGCGCAGCCATGAACGTTGGGCGTACCACACCGCCACCTGCACGCTGCCGACAGTGAGGACGTTCAGCGACAGCGCCAGCAGCAGGATTCGCCACGCGAGCGACACGGGCTCATCTCTTGCCGAGGCCCTGCATCATCTGCAGCAGCGGCATAAATAGGGCGAAAACGATGAACCCGACGGCGACGGCCAGGAACACCAGCAGGATCGGCTCGATCAGCTTGAACGTCGTCTCGATCGTGCGGTCGACCTCGGTCTCGTAGCGGTCCGCGATCTTCGCCAGCATGCGGTCGAGTTCGCCGGTCTGCTCGCCGACGTCGACCATGTTGACGACGATGTCGTCGAACATGCCGCTCTCCCCCATCGGCACGGCGAAGCCGGCGCCCTCGCGGATCGAGGCCTGCACGCCGCCGACGGCCGACTTCATGTGCACGTTGGTGGTCGAGGCCGCCAGGATGTCGAGCGCGTCGAGGTGCGGCACGCCGCTCTGGATCAGCGTGCCGAAGGTGCGGGCGAAGCGCGCGACGAGGCTCTTGTGCACCAATTTGCCGAACAGCGGCACCCGCAGGGCGAAGCGATGCATGACCGAGCGGTAGCCAAGGGCCTTTGCCAGCAGCAGACGGTGCAACGCGAACAGCAACGCAACCACGACGATGTAGATCCACCACCAGAACTTCAGGTGCTCGCCGATGTCGATGACGAGCTGGGTCGTCCAGTGCATCGCGCCCTTGCCGGTCGCCTCGAACACCTGCTTGAAGCGCGGGATGACGAAGGCGAATACCAGCAGCAGCACGGCGATCGCGACGATCAGGATCGCCACCGGATAGGCAAGCGCACCTTTGACGCGCGACTTGATCGCCTCGCTGGCGGTAAGGAAGCCCGACAGGCGGTTGAGGATCTCCTCCTGCACGCCGCCAGCCTCGCCGGCGCGGACCATGTTCGTGTACAGCGCGTCGAACACGCCGTCGTGCTTGGTCATCGCCTCGGACAGCGCGGTGCCACCCTCGACGTCCTCGACCAGCGACGCAGCGATGCGTTTCATCGGCCCCGGCGGCAACTGGCCTTCGAGGATGCGCAGGCTCTTGGTGATCGGGATGCCGGCGTTGAGCAGCACGGCCAGTTGGCTAGTGAACTCGGCCAGCGTGCGCGGCGTCACGCGTTTGCTGCGGAACAGCGCGAGGCCGCCGCCGGCCGCGGGCGTCGCCGCCGGTGCGGCGGTCGTGGGTGCGGGGATCTTGCGCTGCAGCTTCTTGGGCATCGTCGTCCGAGGGGTCAGAGCATACTCTCGGATCGCCGCGCGCCGAGCAACCGCCGCGACACGAACTTGACGCCGCTCAACCGCGGAACGTCGCCAACAGCGCCGCGTCGAGCCCGATGGCGCGCAGCGCGGCGACGGCCAGCAGCAGCGTGCCGATGACGAGCAGCGCCCAAGGCACGATCGGCGACGGCAAGGCCGAGGCGCGCGGCCACAGCGACCGGTCGTCGGGCCGCTCGTCGCGCGGTAGGTCGACCTCCGCGTCGCCGCCGGCGGCGACGGCCTCGACGACCACCGCCGTGGCGTTGTCGGGGCCGCCTTGCGCCAAGGCCTGCTGCACCAGCGCCTCGGCCGCCTCGCGCGGATCGCGGCGGCCAGCAAGCCGCGCGAGCAAGGCGTCGTCGACGACGCACCAGACGCCATCGCTGATCAACACGAAGCGATCGCCCTGCCGCACGTCGAACTCAGCGTGATCGGCGACGGCATCGACCCGGCCCGCGCCGATGCAACGCGTCAGCAGGTTCTCCGGCGCGCGCGCGGCGTGGTCCTGACTCAACTGCTCGCAGTGGTCGTCGCGCAGCCGGTAGAGGCGGGTGTCACCGATGTGGCCGACGACGGCCCGGTCGTCGCACAGCAACAACGTCGTTGCGGTCGTGCCCATGTCGGCTAGCGCCGGCACCGCGGCGCCGGCGTCGGCGACCTTGCGGCTGGCGACGGCGAAGCCGCGCTGCAAGCGTGCTACCGACGCATCGCCGGCGCTAGCATCGAGCGCTTCGCTGGCGATCGCGCGCAACACCGTGCGGCTGGCCTCGGCGCCGCCGGCGAGGCCGCCCATGCCGTCCGCGACGCCGACGAACAGCGGACCAGCGGGCCCCGCCGCGGCCAACAGATAGTCGTCCTCGTTGGCCGTGCGCACCGAGCCGGCGTGGGAACAGGCGCCAACGCGCCAACGCGCCGGCAACTTCACGGCCGACCTCCCGGCGCAAAGGTGGCGGACGCGACCGCGCCGCCGACGGTCGCGACGAGCACTTGCGCCAGACCCGTCGTCGCCGGCAGGTCCGTTTCGTAGACGAATCCACTGCCGTCAACGCGCACCGACGCGAGCAGGGCCGCGGCGAAAGCTGCCGCCGTCTCTGGCTCGACGCCGGCGCCGACCAGCCGCGCGCTGCCGAGCGCCGCAGCCGCACGGACGACGACGCGACGCCCCGACAGGCCCGGCACCAGCATCACGTCGGCCGGCGCGCGTTCGCGCAGGCGTTGCCGCAACGCCACGCCCTTGAGGTCGCGCGACAGCGACCACAGCAAGCGGCTCGTCACGGTGTCGCGGACCGCGACCCGGACCGCCTCGGAATCGTCGCCGACGAAGAACGGCGGCACGATGATCGACAGCAGCAGGCCGACCACGTCGGTGCGTTCGAGCAACGACAGATCGATCGGACCGGCGACCAACAGCGGGTCGTGCAACGGCCAGCCGGACTGCAGGTCGCGCAGGCTCACGCGCAGCGTCGCGCGCGACTCGAAGGTGCGGTCGGGGATCAGCGCGCCGACGCCGAGCAGAATCCAGGTGGCGAACGTCACCGGCCAGCGACCGTTGGTGCCCTGGGTCTCGATCGGCACGTCCTGCAGGCCCTCGATGACCAGCAGGTAGTCGTGGCCGGCGAGGCGCGCCGCCTGCAGGCAGGTGACCACGTCCTCGTCGACGACGCCGGCGCGCAGCCGTTCGGCGATCCGGGCGCGGCGCGCCGGATCGTCGTCGACCGCGAGACGCTGGAACACGTCGCTGCTCGCCAGCGCTGCGGCGATCGCATCGATCGCGATCGCCTCGCGCGGCGCCTCGGCGCCGCCGAAGGCGCCGTCGGCCACCTCGCTGGCCAAGAAGGCGCCGCCGGTGACGAACACCGAGCCGTCAAGTGGCGGCAAGTCGGTGAGCACGCCGACGTCCTCGCCAGGGGTGGCGCACGCGGTGACGGCGACGAAAGCCAACACGAGTCCGGAGCGGTGGCGACTCATCGCGCCTCCTTGCCGACACCAAGGCGATCGACGTCGGCGACGATGCGGAAGCCGACGCCAGCGAGCCGCGGATCGACGCCGCCGGACAGCAGGTCGCGACCATCGCGGCGCAGTTGCGCCGTGAGCAACACGCCGGGCACGTTCACCGGCAGCGGGCCGCGCGGCGCGAGCGTCGGGAAACTGTCGACGAACGCCATGCCACGCACGACGCCGAGCAGTAGCGCCGATCCGAGCGCTTCGCGCGCAGGATCGTCGGCGCCGCGCGCCAGAGCTTGTGCGCGCGCCAGGTGCGCGGCGCCGTCGGCGATCCACTCACGCAGCAGCGCGTCCGCGCCGGGCGCCGCCGGCAGGTCGAGCGTCCACTCGCGCAGGCCGAAGTCGAGGCCGACGAACGGCTGGCCGAAGCCGCTGGGAACGACGTCGCCGACAGCGACCGAACGCGCCGCCGGCGTGACCGTCGGCGCGAATGCCGCTGCGTCGACCGCGCCGCCGTGCGCGGCGGCGCCGTGGCCGGCGGCCCGCGTGGCGCCGGCGAAGGCAGCGGCCTCGAGTTCAACGCCAAGCGGCAAACGCATCGCATCGGCGTCGCCAGCGACGACGAGACCGAGCAGGCGCGCGAACGTGTACGCCTGAAAGAAGTCGACGCCGGCGAGCGGCGCCTCGGCGTCGGCCGTGGCGGCGGCGGTCGGCAGCAGATTGGCCGGCTCGAGCCGCGCCGATCCGCGCGGATCATCGGCGTGCACGCAGGCGCCTGCGCCGGGCAGCGCTGCCGCAGCAGCCGCGAGGTCACGCGCAGCGCCGACCGGAAACTCGTTGGCCAGCATCAGCACGTCGCCGACGTTGCGCACGGCAACCTTCGGCCCGACCCGGTACGCAGCGCGCGGCAGGCCGTCGGCAGTCGGCTCGGCGAATGCGCCGGTCGGCGGCAGCACCGGCAACAGTCGCAGCGCACCAAGCGCCGGCGGCAGCGCGCGCAATTCGGCCAGTGCGAGCGGTTGCAGCGTGCTGCGCACGGTGCGCAACCGCAGCGCCAGCGGCTGTCGGCCCGCGGGCGTCGCGAGGCTGGCGTCGAGGAGGCGCTCGAACCCGCCGGCGAACTGCTCGCGCGGCACGTCGGCGAGGCTGGCGGCCTCGCTCCACACCGCAAACGACACGTCGAAGACGATCTCGGCGTCGGCGCGGTCGCGCACGCGCACCAGCGCAGCCGCGACCTCCGCCGGGCCGATGCCCAGGCGCAACGTCGGCGCGTCGCCGGGCGCGAACGGCAGCGGGCTGCGAACGCGCACGCGCGCCGGCCGGCCATGCTCGACGAGGGTCTCCGCACCGACCTGCTGCGGCGGCTCATCGCTCCACCAGAACGACACCGCGGCAGCGGACTCGCCAGCAGGCACGATGGCCTCGCCAATGCGCAACCGGGCAGCGCGATCGAGCACGTCGACGTAGCGCGGCGAGACCGTGTTGAAGCCGCGCACCGGCCGCAGCGTCGGCAACAACGCACAACCTGCGTCGCCGACCGGCAATTCCTCGGCGCGCACGACTTCGCCAGCGACCCATGTCGCGCGGCCGCGCAGGTACGGGCGCAATCCGGCGTCGACGCTCCACGCCGGACCCTCGTCGTACGCGCCGGGGGCCGACTCGCCGCGCGCCGCCAGCACGCCGGCTTCGATTAGCGCCGGCAGGTACGGCGCGTTGACCGCGGGCACGCGCACCTCGATGGCGTCCGGCAGCACCCGCAACGTCGCCGTCGCCAGCGCGCGCAGAGCATCGGCGGCGTCGCCCTCGCGCAGGCGGGCGACGAGCCGATAGGCGCCGGGCAGCAATGCGTCGACCGCGAGCTGCGCCGTCGCTGGCGTCAGCCGCTCCCAGCCAAATGCCGGGTCGGCCACTTCGCGGCCGTCGATCGTCTCGGCGACGAGGTCGACGATGGTCCAGTTGTCGCTGACGGCGACCGTCGCCCTGCCCCCGGCCGCGAGCACGAGTTCGCCGGCGAGCGCGCGCGCTGGGCCATCGACGCGCGGAAAGCGGATCGCGAGGCTCCGGTCGCGCAGCACCGGGGTGAGTTCGTGCGCCGTCTCGTTGCCGGCGGGATCGCGCGCGACGAGGTGCCAAGCGGCGGCGCGCTGGGCCGCCGCGACCGGCACGTCGGCGACGCGCTGGCTGGCGGCGTCGGGCCACGGCACAACGACCGCGGCGCCGTCGCCGACTTGGATGGCGACCTCGTCGCCGGGCACGGCGTCGGCGACGCGCACGCGCACGCGCGCGATACCGCCGACCAGCGGCGCGAACGGCTCGCCCTGCGGGCCGGTGACCTCGGTGACGCGCGGCGCGCGCACGTCGACCGCTGCGAAGGCGAGCGGCGCCGCCGCGGCGACGTTGCCGGCGCGGTCGCGCGCGCCGATCTCGACCTCGCACGGGCCGGCGAGGTCGGGCGCTGCCGCGGCCAGCGCCGCGCCGAGCGCGAACCGGCCACCGGATGGCGGCGCCGACAGCTCGACGACGGGTCCCGTCGCCGCGCGCACGCGCACCGTCACGGCCGCCACGCCAACTCCGTCGCGGACGTCCAGCGCGAGCTGCGTATCGGCGCGCAGCACGGCGCCCGCCGTCACGGGCGCGGCGGCGACGACTGGAGCCTCGTCGTCGACGCGCAGCCGAACCGAACCGAACGGCGCCGCGCCGGGCAGCAAGAAGACGACGTCGCTGGCGTGCTCGCGACCGCTGCGGGCGAGGCCTTCGACGACCGTGCGCCACGCCGCCTGCGCCGTCGACAGCGCCAGCGTGCCGCCGCCCGCTTCGGGCTCCGGTTCCTGGTCGACGCGCAGCAGCACGTCGCCGCCGCGCACGACGTGCGCGCGCAGTCTTCGCGGCGCGAAGCCGGCGTAGTCGAAGCGAACCGTCGCCAGCCGAGCGCTGGTCGTGTCCACCACCACGGGCTCGGTCGCGGTCCCACCGGCCGCGAGCGCAAAAGGCGAGCCGGCGACCGTCTGCAGGAACGGCGACGACGCCGGCCGCGCCGTCGCGAACAGCGCGACGGCGCCGAGCGCCGTCGTCAGCGCGCCGGCGCGCGTCAGCGCCGGCCGCGGGCTGCGGACGATCGCCAGTTCGCGCGCCACCGCCGCGATCGACGACGGCCGCTGCTCCGGGTCCATCTGCAGACAGCGCAGCGCCAATCGGCGCAACCGCCGACCGACGCCGCGCGGCTCCGGCCATGGCCGCAACTCACCCGCCAGCACCGCCGCGGCGGCCTTGCGCGCGTCGGCGTCATCGACCGGCATGCCGCCGGTAAGCAGCAGCCATGCCAACGTGCCGAACGAGTACAGGTCGGCGCGCGCGTCGACTTCGCGGCCGGCGAGCAGTTCGGGCGCTGAGAAGGCCGGATTGACGAAGCCTTGGAACTCGCCGTGGCTGCGCGCCTGACCAGCGAGCGCGACGCTGCGCGCGATGCCGAAATCGAGCACCTTGACGCGCAGCGCGCCGCCGGATGCGGCGACCATGACGTTGCGCGGCGACAGGTCGCAGTGCACGAGGCCGACGGCGTGGATCGCGGCCAGCGCAGCGGCGACCTGCTCGAGGATGGCGACGGCGTGGCCCGGCGCGAGCGCGCCATCGCGCACCAGCAGGTCGAGCGTGCGGCCCTCGGCCAGCTCCATCACGAGGTAGGCGGCGCCGTCCTCGGCCTCGCCAACGTCCAGCAGGCGGGCGCAATGCTCGTGCGCGACCGCGGCGGCGCGCCGCGCCTCCGGCACCAGCGCGCGGCGGTACTCGGGCCGTTCGCCGAAGCGCGGGTGCAGCAACTTGAGCGCAACGTGCATCAGTGAACCGGTGTGCTGGGCGCGGAACACCGTGCCAAGGCCGCCGCGACCGAGCACGCCAAGCAGCCGGTACTTGCCGTCGATGACGGTGCCGAGCAGAGGATTGGCGGCGTCAACCTCGCCGCGGCGCACCGGGTAGTGCACCGCGTCGGCAGGCAGCAGCCACGCGCCGCAGAAGCCGCAGCGCTCCGCTGGCGTTTCACTGACGCCTTCGCACGACAGGCAGATCTTCACGCGGGTGGCGCGTCGGATGGAGCGACGCGCGGCCGCGGATGATAGTCGACACGGGCTGCGCCGCCGTCAGCGGCGCAGCAGTTCGCGCCAGACCTCGAACACGGCACGGTCGCGGACGAACGTCCGACCGAGGTCGGGGATGCGCGCCGTCCAGGCCCGCGCGCCGGCGGCGTCGGCGAGGCCGAAGCAGACGGTGCCGACCGGCTTCTGCGGGCTGCCGCCGCCGGGGCCGGCGATACCGGTCGTCGCCACGGCGACGTCGGCGGCGAAGCGCGCGCGCGCGCCGGCCGCCATCGCCGCCGCCACCGGTTCGCTGACCGCGCCATGCGCCGCCACCAGTTCGGCCGGCACGCTGAGCAGCGCCGTCTTGCTGGCGTTGCTGTAAGCGACGATGCCGCCCATCAGCACGTCGGACGATCCGGCGACGTCGGTCAGCGCCTTGGCGATCAATCCGCCGGTGCATGACTCGGCGAGCGCAAGCGTGCGGCCCTGCGCGCGCAACCGCTGCAGCACCAACTCCGGCAGGTCGACGGCGCCCTCGGCGAACAGCCAGTCGCCGAGCAGCGGCCGCAACTCGGCGGCGGTCGCTTCACACGCGGCGGCGGCGACTTCGGCGCTCTTGGCCGTGCCGACGATGCGCACGGTCAAGAGTCCGCCCGAAGCGGTGATGCCGACCGCCGGGTTGCGATCGGCGACCATGAAGCGCTCGATGCGCTCGCCGAGCGCTGCCTCCGACGGCCCGAGCACGCGCAGCCACTGCTGCGCCAGCGGCGTCAATCCAGGCATGGCGGCGACCTCCGGCAGCACCGACGCGGCGAGCATCGCCTTCATCTCGCGCGGCACGCCCGGCAGCGCGAACAAACGACCGCGACCGAGCGTCACGGCGAATCCCGGCGCGGTGCCGATCGGATTGGCGATCGGCTGCGCGCCCGGCGGGAACATCGCCTGCCGGCGGTTGCTGTCGGGCACCGGCCGGCCGCGGTTGAGCAGCCAGTCCTGCACCTGCCGCCAGCTCGCCTCGTCGAACCACAGCGGTCCGCCGGCGACCTCGGCGACGACGTCGCGCATGCGATCGTCGAGCGTCGGGCCCAGCCCGCCGGTCGCCACCACCACGTCGGCGCGGCCGCACGCCTCGGCGATCGCCGCGCGCATCGGTCCCGGCGCGTCGCCGGTGACCGTCAGGCGGCGGACCTCGACGCCGAGCCGCTCCAGTTCGCCGGCGAGGAACTTGCTGTTGGTGTCGAACAGGGCGCCGTGGATCAGTTCGTCGCCGGTCGCCAGGACTTCGCCGACGAGGGTCATGCCGGCGCGACCGCAGCGTCCTTGCCGCGCGCGAACCACGTCAGCAGCAACCCGAGGCCGTACAGCAGCACCATCGGCGCCGACATCAGCAGCATCGACACCGGCTCCGGCGGCGTCAGCACGGCGGCGAACACGAAGATGCAGAGGATCGTCATGCGCCAGTTCTTGCGGAAGCCGCGATGCGTGACGAGGCCGATCTTCTGCAGCGCCACCATCACCAGCGGCAGCTGGAACACGAGGCCGAGCGCGCCAGTGAGCGCGAACTCGAGCGACAGGAACTGCCCGACCGAGAACATCGCGCCGACCTGGTCGGGATTCATCCACCGCACCAGGAAGCCAAGCGTGTACGGCAGCACGACGAAGTAACCGAACGCGACGCCGGCGGCGAGCAGCGCCGCCATGAACGGGAAGTAGCGGTAGAAGATCGCGCGCTCCTTCGGGTACAGGCCGGCGGCGATGAATGCCCACGCCTGCCAGACCACGACCGGGCTCGCCAGCACGATGGCGAACAGGATCGACGCCCACATGAAGGACATGATGTCCTCGATGCCGCCTATCGCGTACAGGCTGTAGGGCACGTGGTAGCCGGTTTGCACCGGGAACAGATGCGAGTACTCCTTGGTGCCGGCGAGGATCGCGTCCTGGTGCTGCCGGCAGTACTCGAGGAAGCGCGCCGAGTCGGCGTCGAGCGGCGCCCCTGCGGTCGCCGCCGCTTCCTTCGCCTCCAGGCCAGCGACGTAGTCGACGAAGCCGACGCGCCACTGCACGCGGTACGGGTTGATGACAATGCCCTGGACCTGCTCCTTCCACGGCATCACCGCCAGGACCGCCACCACCACCGCCAGCAGCGCCTTCACCAACCGCGAACGCAACTCCTCCAGGTGGTCGCCGAACGACATGCGGGGCAACTCGGGCCCGTCGATGGCGGCGCGGATGTTCGGATCGTCGAGCGGCATGCGTCGACCGCTAGCTATCTCCCCCACCAAGCCCGCGGGCAACTGCAAAAGCCGCGCAGCCGCCACGCCGCCGGATCTTCATTGCCGCGGCAGCGGGCGGCGCGCCACATGACGCGCCGCGCCGGCCAGAGACCGGGATCGACCGCGCGGGCCGCAGCCGGCGCAGGCGCCGTCAACAGACCAGCCCACACAGCGCGAGGGCAGCAAGCGCAGCGGGGCTGCCGCGGGAGCCGCATGGCAGTCATCGCGCGGAATCGCTGCCGGCACTTCGCTTCAGGCCAGCGGTCGGGATGCCATCGCAACCCGTTCCCGCGCCCGTCGTGGCCGCGCAGCCCGCCTGCCTCGCCGGGGCCGCCGCCGGCCCGCCGCGGCGCCGTCGCCGCCAGTTGGCATCCCTCCGCTGCGCCCGCCAACGGCAGGCGCCGCGGGAAACCCGCGCGGGGAACCCGCGCGGGCATCACAGCTTGATCAGATCGCGGATCGAGCCGAGATACGCGAACTCGACGCGCAGCTCGCTGGCGAGCTTGTACTCGGCCGAGTCCTGCACCGAGGCGAAGCCGTCACCGGCCTCGTTGACCGGATCGTTGCCGAGGATCACCGTGTCGACGCCCGGCGCCATCTTGTCGACGACCTTGTTGCCAAGGCGCCGCAGCAGGTTGGTCAGCTCCGGCTTGTTGTACGGCGCCGAGAAGCGGCCCATCAGGTAGACCGTGCGCGTGACGCGCGGCGTGTAGAAGTCGTTGTAGAGCAGGTCGCCTTCGCGGGCGTAATCGCCGATCGGGTCGACCAAGTCCATCAGCGCCACTTCGGCGCGGACATCCTCAACGCGGATGACCTGGGCGTAGCCCTTTACCGCCGAGCTGGCCGGGCTCTTCACGCGGAAGACCGTGCCGGGCTGCAGCATGTCCTTGCGGCCGAGGTTGATGAACGCCGTGGCGACGCCGGCCTTGGCGACCAGGATCTTGCCGTCGGCGACGTCGGCCGACTTGCGCAGCGTCTCGCGCGCGACCAGCGCCGAGTTCTGCATCTGGTGCTTGGCGATCTCGTTGGCCAGCTCCTTCTCCTTCGCCGTGGCGCGCTCCTTCTCGGTCGACAGTTCGTCGGCCTTGGCGCGCAGGCTCTCATTGCCCTGGGCGATGCGGTTGTCCTTGTCGTTCTTGGCCGCCTCGAAGTCGGTGCGGGCCTGGTCGAGGGTCTGCGTGAATTCGCGCGCCTTGGCGCCCGCGTCCGCCGTCGCCGCGGTGAACTTGCGGTCGACCTCGGCCTTCTCGCTCAGCGCCTTGTCGCGCTCGGCCTCGATGTCCTTGACGCGCTGGTTCAGTTGGCCGATGCGCGAGACCATGCTGCCGAGGACGTTTTCGAGGCCACTGGCGGCGCCAAGTCCGGCGGCGGTCAGGGCGTTGTCCATCGCCGTGCGGACCTCGTTCGGCTTCATCAGGCCTGGATAGGCGATCGTTGCGCCGCCGTAGACGGCCTCCTGGCCTTCACGGCCGGCGTACGCGCCCGGCTTGTTGACGACGTCGCCGATGTCCTTCACGTAGTGGCTGACGAGCAGGTCCTTCTTGCGGAGCGTCTCGGCCTCTTCGTTGGCTTGGTTCCGCTGCGTGCGCATCTCGGCGATCTCCGTGTTCGCCATGAAGGCGAACGCGGTCGCGCCCAGGAACAGCACCAGGACGAGGATGAAGAGCATGATCGGGACGTGGGCAGCACCGGTCTGGCGGTTGTGCATTGGAACCAACTCCAAGGGGTCTGTCGGGTTGCGTCCGTCCGGCGCGACGCCGGACTGGCAGGGAGAGCGAGCGCCGTCCTGTTCGGACTGGGAAGGGGTCGGGGTCAGATTGCCCGCGCCGCTCGCAGGCACGAGCGGAGCAGTCGGCAGGGCGAGCGCCTGCCGGCTGGGGACGCGAGGGTGCGGGATCTTAGGAAGGGCACAGCGGATAGGTCAAGCGACGAAGGCGCGCTTGCTGCGCGCCCGCCGCTCTCGCACCATGGCCGGATGCCGCTGCCCGCAGCCACGCCCACGCCGCCCGCGCCGTTTCGGCCGGCGCGCCCCGTCGTGCTCGGCGTCGTCGGCGGCATCGCCGCCGGCAAGTCGGCGGCGGCCCAGGCCTTCGCCGCGCACGGCCTCGCGCACCTCGATGCCGACGCCGTCGCCCGCGCCGTCAGCGCCGAACCGGCGGTGGTCGCCGAGGTCGCCCGCGCGCTCGGCCCGACGGCCGTCCGCGCCGGCCAGCTCGACCGGCAAGCGCTCGGCGACCTCGTCTTCCGCGACCCCGCCGCCCGGCAGGCCCTGGAGGCCATCCTGCACCCCCGCATCCGCGCCGGCCTGCTCGCCGACCTGCAAGCGGCCAAGGCCCGCGGCGACTCGGCGCTGCTCGACGTGCCGCTGCTGCTCGAAAACGGCCTGGTCGATGCCTGCGACCATGTCGTCTTCCTCGACGTCGACCTCGCGACCCGCCAGTCGCGGGCAGCGGCCCGCGGCTGGCCGGCGGGCGAACTCGAACGCCGCGAAGCGGCGCAGGCGCCGCTGACCGAGAAGCGCGCCCGCGCCCGCTTCGTGCTCGCCAACAACGGCGACCTCGCGGCGCTGCGCGTCGGCGTCGCGGCGATCCTCGACCAGTTGCGGCAGGCGACGCCATGACCGCGGCGCTGATCGCGTTTCCGCCGCCGCCACTGCCGGCGCTCGATGCCGCCGGCGCGCTGGCCGAACTCGCCGCTGCCGGCGCGCCGATCCCGCCCAACCTCGCCGCTGACGAACTGCGCTTCGCCGCGCTGCGGGCGCGGCTCGCGCGCGGCGAAACCGTGCTCACCGAGGGCGCGCTCGACTTGATGCCGGAAGGCTTCGGCTTCCTGCGTTCGCCAAACGACGATTTCGCCCCAACCGCCGCTGATCCGTACGTCAGCGTGGCGCAGGTGCGCGCCCTCAATCTCAAGCCCGGCCAATGGCTGCGCGGACCGCTGCGACCGCCGCGCGGCGGCGAGAAGTTCCTGGCGCTGGCGCACGTCGACGCCGCCAACGGCGCCGCGCCTGCACGGTTGACGTTCGCCGCGCGCACGCCGGTGCTGGCGCACACGCCGCTGGCGCTGCCGACCGACGAGCCGTGGCGGACGCTGGCGGCGCTGACGCCGTGGCGGCGCGGCCACCGCGTGCAGGTGGTTGCCGCCGACGACGCGCCACGCGCGCGCTGGCTCGCCGACCTCGCGCGCGCCCTCGCCACCGCCAACCCCGGCTCGCGCGTGGTCGTCTGCCTGCTCGACCAGACGCCCGAGGACCTCGCGGCGGCCAAGCGAGCCCTGGCCGGCGTCGCCGAGACCGTCGGCACCACGTTCGACGCCGGCGCCGAGCGTCACGTGGCGCTCGCCGAACTCGCGCTCGCGCGCTGCCAGCGCGAGGTCGAAGCCGGCCACGACGTCGCGCTGCTCTTCGACGCACTGCCGACGCTGACGCTGGCGATGCAGCGCAGCATCCCAAGCTCGGGCCGCTGGCTGGCGCCTGGCCTCGACGCTCAGTCCTCGCTGCCGGGCAAGCGCCTGTTCGCCGCCGCGCGCGCTTGCGCCGAAGGCGGCTCGCTCACGGTGATCGCCACCACGCTCGCGTCGGCGAGCGAACCGCTGCGCGCGGCGATCGCCGCCGAATTCGACGGCCGCAGCAACAGCGTCGCGGCGATCGCCGGCGACGGCCGCGGCGGCGCGCGCCTGCAGCCGACCGGCTGCCGCATCCGACCGGAGGACGACGCGCGCAGCCCCGCCGAGCGCGCGGCTGCCGAAGCGCTGCGCCCGCGCGCGACGCCGACAGGCTAAGTGGCGTGCCAGCGCGCGACGTCGGTGGCGCCGGCGCGATGGCCGCGCAGCCCGGCAAGCGTGCCGCACAGCTTGGCCCATGCGCCGCGCGGTCCCTGCAGCAACGCCAGCGGCCAGCCGAGCACGTCGCAGACGAACCAGGCGAGCCACGCGCACGGCGAGCCGTGGGCGCGCAGGCTGCGCACGGCGTTGCACGCCATCAGGAACTTGCGCGCCGGCGAGCGCTCACCGCCCGCCGACTGGCCGGCGGCGTGCTCGATGCGCACCCACGGCAACCAGACGATGCGACCGCCGCGCGCCCGCAGCCGTTCGCACAGGTCGACGTCCTCCCAGTACATGAAGTAGGCGTCGTCGAAGCCGCCAATGGCCACGAGGTCGGCGGTGCGGAACAGCGCGCAGGCGCACGGCAGGAAGTCGACCGCCGCCGGCCCGGCAGTGGTCGGCGCCGGCGCCTTGCCGTGGCCGCGCAGCACGATGCCATTGGGCGCGAACCGGCGCTCGCCGCCCTGCGCCCACACCGTGCCATCGGGATGCAGCACCGTCGGGCCGACAGCGGCGACCTGGGGGTCGTTGGCCAGCGTGGCGACGAGTGGCGCCAGGAAGTCCGGCGGCAGCCGCAGGTCGTTGTTGAGCACCAGCGCGTAGGTCTGGCCGGCGGCGTGCGCCCGGCGGATGCCTTCGTTCATGCCCCCGGTGAAGCCGAGGTTGGCTGGCAAGGCGACGAGTTCGACGGCATGCGGGCCGTGCGCCGCCGCCGCCGCGACCCCGCGCTGCAGCGCGGCGACCTCCTCGGCGCCCGAGCCGTTGTCGAGCACGACGACGCGCAGCGCCGGCGCGGCGACCGCGAGCAAGTCGTGCAAGCAGCGCAGCGTCAAGTCGGCGCGCCGCCAGTTGAGCAGCAACGCGGCGATCTGGGGCGCTGCGGCGGGCTCAGCCACACAGCCCTCGCACCGCGCGCCAGTAGCCCGCGAAGAAGCGGTCCATGCCGCGGCGCAGCGCCGCGCTGAAGCCCTTGTCGGCGAGGCCGGGGTTGAGCGTCAGCGGCGCGGCCACCAGCAGGTCGCGGTCGGCGACGACACGGCCGCGCTGGGCGACCTTCCGCGCGCGCACGGCCTTGGGCAGCATCACCAGCAATTCCCACTTGCCCCGCAGCCAGTCGCCGAGGTGGCCGCGGCGCACGCCGAAGGCCGCGTAGACGACGCCATACAGCAGCTGCGCCGGCATGGTCAGCCAGAACGTGCGCCAACGCATGCAGGCGATCAGCACGTACCAGCGGTTGCGGCTGTGCAGGTAGGTGCGGCGGCCGGGGTACCGGCCCTCGCCGCGCACCGACAGGCCGGCGGTGCCGGCGAGGTGCGTGCACAGCGCGTCGGCGGCGACGTGAACGGTGTGGCCGCGCAGGCGCAGCTTCCAACTGAACTCGTTGTCCTCGTAGAGGATGAACAGGTTCTCGTCGAAGCCGCCGACGTCGCGATAGGCGGCCGCGCGGGTCAGAAAGCACAGCGCGATGGCCGCGCCGACCGGTCCGTCGATCGGCGTCGCCTGCGCCAGCGGCCGATACCAATTGCGCAGCGCGATGGTGCCCAGGAAGTGCAGGTCGCCGCCGTCGTAGTGCACCACCGACGAATCGTCGCCGCACAGCGAGCGCGCCTGCACCATCGCCACCTTCGGGTCGCCACGCAGGCGCGCCAGCAGCGCGCGCAGGCAACCTGGACGCAGCACGACGTCGTTGTCGACGAACAGCAGCAGTTCGCTCGTCGCCGCCTCGGCGCCGACGTTGCGCGCGTGGCACGGGCCGCCATTGCGGCCGGTGTCGATGACGCGCACCTGCGGGTAGCGGGCAGCGACCAGTTCGCGCGAGCCGTCGTCGCTGTGGTTGTCGACGACGAGCACCTCGGCCGGCGGCGGGGCCTGCGCCAACAGCGCATCCAGGCACGCCGGCAAGTAGTCCTTGCCATTCCAGTTGACGACGATCGCGCTGACCACGAGGAAGGCGCGGATGCTATCGCCGCGGCGGTCGGAAGCACGGCGCGATCGCCGGGGCTTCGGCGCCGCGCCGACGCGCGGTCCGACCGGGATCAGAAGCGGATGGCTGCCTCTCGCCAGCAGCCACCCACCCTTGCACATCTCTTGGCGGTCGCCGACGCCAGCCTCGCGGCCTTCGGCGACGAAACCAGCCCGACGCTTGCACGCCAGACCAGGTCAAGGCGGACAGCAGTGCGCCGGCGGCCAACCCAGTCCGCAAGAAAATCGGCGGCTTGGCGGCGGGGTCAGCGCAGCGGCGGCTCGAAGTCGGGGTGGCGGCAGACCTGCCGACGCTTCAGGCAGTACGGCAGCGCCCACAGGGCGGCGAGCGTCGCCTGGACGCACACCCACCAGCCGCGCTTGACCGACTTGATGTTGTCGAACAGGCCGATGGTGCCGACCGCGTCGGCGACCGCGCCGCCGTCCTTCTGCTTCTTGCCGCCGAGCCCCTTGGCGAGGAAGCGCAGCGGGAAGCCGACGACCTGGCTCCACGGCAGATACTTGAACGCGTACAGCCAGAAGTTGCGGACGTGGTAGTAGAGGCTGCGGCGACCGTGGCGCATGCCGAACGGCGCCTTGTGGAAGACCTCGACCGCCGGGAACATCTTCACGCGGTAACCGAGATTGAGCAGGCGCGTGGTCAGGTCGCGTTCGTTGCCGAAGATGAAGAAGCGAATGTCGTACCACTCCGCCTGGCGCAGCGCGGCGTTGCGCGCCATCGAGCCACAGCCGCGGAACGTCGGCAGGTAGCGCTCGGCGTGGATGGTCGGCGAGTTCAGGTACCAATCCGGCATCTGCGGCTCGATGACCTTCGGCGACAGGATCGCCGTTGTCGCCGGCTCCTGCGCGAACTTCGCCAACATCTGTGCGACGAACGTCGGCGGCAGCACGACGTCGTCGTCGAGAATGCCGACGAACTCGCCCCAGGCGCTGGCAAAGCCGACGTTGAAGGTCTCACAGGCGCCATACCGGCTGTGCGGCATGCGGATCAGCTGCACCCACGGAAACTCCGCGAGCACCATCTCTGGCGTGCCGTCCTTGCTGCAGTTGTCGACGACGACGACCTGATCGGCCTTGACGGTCTGCGCGGCGATGGCCTTGAGGTTGTCGCGCAGGTCGTCCTTGCGGTTCCAGACCGAGATGACGAGGCTGACGGTCTGGCGGGCGGCGCTCATGCATCCTCCCGCTGCACGCGCCGGAAGAACGCGTCCTGCAGTTGGTGCACAGCGGCGAGTTCCTGCGGCCGCAGGTCGAGGAACTGCTCGCCGTAGAGCACGCCGGGCACGTCGACGTTGGCCACTGCGGCGCGGCAGCGATGCTCGCTCATGCCGGGCAGATCGATGTAGGCGTTCTGGCTGCCGTAGGCCTGCAGCGCCTGGTAGCAGCGCTGGTAGGTGTCGGTCACGTCGAACAGCGTGCCGCCGGACGGCGTGAACGTGACGCCGTAGAGCAGGCAGCGGCAGTCGGCCGGCAGCGCATGCGCCGCGGCTGCGGTCGCCGCCGCGATCGCGCGGTGGTCGCGGTGCGCCTCGCCGGCGTGGAACGAGTACAGCGTGCGCGGCTGCGTCGCCTGCATCACCGCGGCGATGCGGGCAGTGAGCTCGACCATGTGCTCGGGCAAGTCGCCGTCGGGCAGATCCCAGTGCTGCGGCGCGCCGACGCCGAGCCGCGCCAACGCCTCGACGCCTTCGCGGCGGCGAACGGCGCGGATGTCGTGCTCGCGCGCGCCCGGATCGCCCTTGGCGCCGTCGGTGGCGTGCACGACGACGACCTCGTGGCCGCGCAGCGCGTGCCACGCCAGCATCGCGCCAGCGCCGATGACTTCGTCATCGGGGTGCGCGGCGAGCACGAGCACTGGACCCTGCAGCGGGTCGCGCGGCAACAGCGGCGAGAACAGGTGCTTCATCGCATGCTCCGGTAGATGGCGAGGTGGCGTTCGGCGGACGCGGCGATCGTCGGCAGGCTGGTCGGAATCGCCGCGCGCAACGCCGCGAGTCGCGTCGGCGAGCCTACCAGTTCGCGCAGCGCCGCGGACAGGCCGGCGAGCGGCGTCACGACGACGCCGCCGAGCCCGCGCCGCTCGGCCAGCGCGCCGGCGTCGGAGCAGACGACCGGCACGCCGTGCGCCAGCGCCTCGTCGACGACGAGGCCGTAGGTCTCCTGGCACTTCGACGGGAACACCGCGAGGTGCAGGTTGCGGG
Organism: Planctomycetota bacterium; assembly: GCA_016872675.1. GTDB lineage: Bacteria > Planctomycetota > UBA1135 > UBA1135 > UBA2386 > UBA2386. The sequence goes on along the minus strand of VGZG01000002.1, from coordinate 338 downwards.
CGGGGTGCGGGTCGGCCGACGTATACGGACCGTGCAGGCGCACGTCGCCACCGGCCCGCTGCGCCGCAGCGATGCGGTCGGCGAGTTCGCGGTGATAAACGCGGCCGCTGAGGTGCAGTTCGATCGGCAGGCCGGCCGCGGCGTCGAGCAGTTCGACCACGCCCTTCTCGGCGACGAGGCCACCGAACGTGCCGACACGCAGGCGTTCGCCCGGCTGCGGCGGCGCGGCGCGATCGGCCGCGGCGACCGCGCACAGCAGCCCGTGCGGCACGACCTCGATCGGCTGCGCGCACGGCAGACACTCGCGCACGAAGCGCGCCGCGGTGGCGCTCGGCGCG
>VGZG01000001.1 GCA_016872675.1 Planctomycetota bacterium | reverse complement strand
CGGCGAGTTCGACCGCGCCCGCTTCGAAGTACGCCACGTCGACGAGGGCGCTGCGGTTGGGGTCGTAGCTGCCGACGCGGCCGCCGGCGGCGAGCAGCGCATGGATCGGCGCGCCGTCGTGCGCCTGCGCTGGCGCCTTGTTGTCGGGGGTCAGGAGGTCGGGCAGGCCGAGCACGGGCAGGTCGCGCGGCTGGAACGGCGCGAGGCCGAGCACGCCCCAGAGCTTCTGGTGGAAGACCGGCAGCATCGGCAGACCGGCGACGGCGACGGGCCGTTCGTCGGTGGCGTTGGCGGCGAAGTTCGCCACGGCGGCGGTCGCGGCGCGCGCCTGCTGGTCGTCGGTGGCGTAGCGGTCGATCCAACCGTGGCTCGTCATGGCGAGTCCGGCGAGCCACAGCGACCACAGGCCGACGTCCCAAGGCGTGCGGCTGCGGACGCCGAGCACAAAGCCGAGCGCGGCGACGAGGCCGAGGCCCGGCAGCGCGTCGAAGCAGAAGCGGCCGTAGAAGACCGTGAGATCGGCGGCGAGGTGCTGCGTTGGCAGCAGCGCAGCGAAGGCCCAAAGCGGCAGCAGTGCGATGGCGAGACGGTGGCGGCGCAGCAACGGCAGCAGCGCGACCACGAGCACGAGCGGTGTCGCCAGCTGCGTCCAGCCGGCTGCAGCCGGCGGCGCCACCAGCTGGCCGACACGCACGGCGACGTTGCCGAGGTTGGCGAACGCGAACGTCGCATCGACCGAGCCGATGCGGCCGAGCACCAGCAGGCGCAGCGCGAAGTAGCCGGCGAGCAGCGCCGCGTACGGCAGCATGCGGCGCACGCGCGCGCGCAGCGGCGCCGGCGGCAGCAGCAGCCAGTCGGCGAGCAGCAGCGTCGCCGGCAGCGTCACCGCGCCTTCCTTGGTCAGCAGCGCCAGCGCGAACCACACGAGCGCGCCACGGCTCGGCTGTCCGGCGGCGAGCGCTTTCGCGTAGCGCCACAGCGCCAGCGCGCCGAACGCCATCTCCAGGCTGGTGACGCGCGCCGCCAGCCACGCCGCGGTCTCGACGGCGGCGGGGTGCAGCAGCACGGTGAGGCCGGCGAGCAGTGGGGCGGCGGCGCGGATCTTCGCGCCAGCGCCGTGCGCGCGCGCCAGCACGCCGGCCGTCGCTGCGGTCGCCAGCGCGGCGATGGTGACCAGCAGCGTGTTGACGACGTGGCGCGCGCCCGGGCTCGGACACAGCGCGAGTTCCACGCCGAAGCTGACGCTGACGAGCGGCCGGTACAGCTCGCCGGCCTCGAACCACGGCCGCGCGAACTCGCCGAGCACGCGGTCCCAGTGCACCGCGCCACTCAACCGGTCGGTGTAGTAGGTGACGAGGAAGTCGTCGCTGCGCAGGCCGTGCGCGAACGTCGGCCCGAACCACAGCAGCGCCAGCGGCAGCAGCAGCAGGACGGCGAGGCGTGCGCGGCGGTTGCCGTCCGCGGGCTTTCCGTCGGCGCCGGTCACAGGGTTGCTCGCACCCGCTCGGCGACCTTCGCCGGCGCGAAGCCGAAGTGCTCGGCGACGTGCTTGGCCGGCGCGCTGGCGCCAAACGTCGTCTGGCCGATGCAGCGGTCCAGCCGACCGGTGAACTGGCACCACAACTCGGGGCGGCCCATCTCCAGCGTGAACACGGCAGCCGCGCCGAGCACGGCGGCACGGTAGGCGGCGTCCTGCTGCAGGAACAGCTCGACGCACGGCATCGACACGACGCGCGTCGGCACGCCGCGCTGGCCGAGCAGCGCCGCAGCGTCGACGGCGAGGCCGACCTCGGAGCCGGTGGCGACGATCGTCGCCTTCGCGCCCTGGGCGTCGACGAGCACGTAGCCGCCGCGCAGCACGTCGCGCGGGTTCCAGCCGGCGGCGTGCGGCAGCTTCGGCAGGTTCTGCCGTGTCAGCGCCAGCGCCACCGGGCCGTCGCGGCGCGAGAGCGCGTGCGTCCACGCGGCCGCGGTCTCGGCGCCGTCGGCAGGACGGAAGACGTGCAGGTTGGGGATCACGCGCAGCGTCGTGAGGTGCTCGACCGGTTGGTGGGTCGGGCCGTCCTCGCCGACCATCAGGCTGTCGTGCGTGAACACGAACGTCGTCGGCAGCTTCATCAGCGACGCCAGCCGGATCGGCGTGCGCATGTAGTCGGCGAACACCAGGAACGTGCTGCCCGCCGGCAGGAAGCCGCCGTGCAGCGCGATGCCGTTGAGCAAGGCGCCCATGGCGTGCTCGCGGATGCCGTAGTGCAGCGTGCGCCCGGCGCGGTCCTTCTGCGTGAACGAGCCGGACTTCTTGATGCGCGTCTTGGTCGACGGATCGAGGTCGGCGCTGCCGCTGACGAAGCCGGGCACCAGCTCGGCGGCCTTGTTGAGCACGTTGCCCGACAGCGCGCGGGTCGCGGCGGGCTCGGCGCCGGCGGCGGCGACGAGTTGTTCCAGCAGGTCAGCGGGCACGGCGCGGTCGCGGAAGCCCTGCCACTGCCGGTGCAACTCCGGCTGCTTGTGGGCGTAGGCCTGCATGCCGGCGTGCCACTGCGCGCGCAGGGCGTCGTTCTTGGCGCCGGCGGCGGCGAAGGCGGCGCGCACGCTGTCGGGGACCCAGAAGGCATCGGCCGGCAGGCCGAGCGCCTTCTTGGTCAGCGCCACCTCGTCCTTGCCGAGCGGGCTGCCGTGCACGTCGTGCGTGTTGGCCTTGTTGGGGCTGCCCTTGCCGATCGTCGTGCGGCAGCAGATCAGCTGCGGCTTGTCCGCCGCGGCAGTCGCGACCTGCAGCGCCTTGCGGATCGCCGCCGGGTCGTGGCCGTCGCAGCGCTGCACCGACCAGCCTTGCGCCTCGAAGCGCTTGCCGATGTCCTCGCTGGTGGCGAGGTCGGTGTGGCCCTCAATGGTGATGCCGTTGTCGTCGAACAGGCAGACGAGGTTGCCGAGCCGGAGGTGGCCGGCGAGCGAAGCCGCTTCGTAGCTGAGGCCCTCCATCAGGTCGCCGTCGCCGGCGGTGACGAAGACGCGCGTTTGCAGCAGCGGGTTCTGGAAGCGCGCGGCCTCCATCTGGGCGGCGATCGCCATGCCGACGGCATTGGCGAAGCCCTGGCCGAGCGGGCCGGTCGTCGTCTCGACGCCGACCGTCTCGCCGAACTCGGGGTGGCCCGGCGTCTTGCTGTGCAACTGGCGGAAGCGCTCGAGCTCCGCCATCGGCAGCGGGTAGCCGCCGAGGTGCAGCAGCGCGTACAGCAGCATCGAGCCGTGGCCGCCGGACAGCACGAAGCGGTCGCGGCCGGCCCACAGCGGCTCGCTCGGGCTCCAGCGCAGGAACTCCAGCCACAGCACCGACGCGATGTCGGCCATGCCCATCGGCATGCCCGGGTGGCCCGAGTCGGCCTTCTGCACGGCGTCGATCGCGAGGCCGCGGATCACGTTGGCAACGAGGGTGAGGTCGGCGGGGGCGGCGGTCATCGGGCGCAATCTAGCCGTGGGCGCGAAGCCGCGCGACGACGCGCGTGTTCGGACGCGCCGGGCCCGGCGTCGTGCTGCCGCGCCGGCGGTCCGGCCGGCGAGCGCGGCGCCTCGCCGCCCGCGAGCTTGGGTCGGCGCTACGATCCCCCCGACATGGTTCTCGAGCCCATGCGTCGTCGCCCGTCGTGTTCGTCGTGCAGTGAGCCTGCGCGACCGCTCGCGGCCCGGGTCCGGCCCCCGGGGCGCGGGCTCCTAGTGGCCGCCTTCGCGCACGGCGTTGACGTTCCACGCCGGGATCTGGATCTCGACGACGCCGTCCTTCGGCGCGCGCAGCAAGCGCGCCTGGCAGCCGAGTCGCGAGTCGAGGGCGACGTCGCGCGCTTCGTCGAGCTGGTCCATTTCGTCGTCGCCGGCCTCGGACAGGCACTCGCGGCCCTGCTTGACCTTGACGTGGCACGTCGAGCACGCGCAGACGCCGCCGCAGGCGTGGTTGAGCTCGAGGCCCTGCGCCATCGCCGCCTCGAGGATGGTCTGACCGACCTCGATCGTGAACGCGCGGTCGTCGCCGCGCACGTGGAGTCGCGCCCTGGTCATCGGATCTCGTCGGCCTTCAGCGCCTTGGTCACCGCTGAGCTGATCACGTCGTCGGCGATCGTCGCGGTGAGCTTGGTGAGTTCATCGCAACCGGCCTTCAGCGCCGCGGCGTCGGCGTTGCCGGCCAGCAGCTTCTGCAGCGCCTTGGTCGCCTTCTGCACGGCGTAGGTCTGGTCGGGCGGCAGTTCGGCTATCTGCAGGGCCTTTTGCGTGCCGCGCACCATCGCCTCGGCCTTGTTGCGCGTGTCGATCGCCTCGCGCGCGAGGTAGTCCTGCTGCGCGTGCTCGATCGAGTCGAGCATCATCGTGCGGACTTCGTCGCGCGTCAGGCCGAACGTCGGCGCGATCTGGATGCTCGCCTGCGCGCCGGTGCGTTGCTCGCGCGCGGTGACGCGCAGCACGCCGTCGGCGTCGACCAGGAACGTGACCGCGATGCGCGGCAGGCCGGCCGGCAGCGCCGGCAGCCCGCGCAGCTGGAAGCGGCCGAGCAGGCGGCAGTCCTGCGCCAGCTCGCGCTCGCCCTGGTAGATCGTCAGGTCGACGGCAGTCTGGTTGTCGACGCCGGTCGAGAACTCCTCGGTCACCGAGGTCGGGATCGTGCTGTTGCGCAGGATCAGCTTCCGCACGGCGCCGCCGAGCGTCTCCAGGCCGAGCGATAGCGGGATGACGTCGAGCAAGAGCAGCGAGCGGTCGTTGCCGGCGAGCACGTCGGCCTGGATGGCGGCGCCGAGCGCGACGGCGAGGTCGGGGTCGACGCCGGTGTGCGGCGCCTTGCCGGTCAGCGCCTGCAGGCGCGCGCGCACCAGCGGCACGCGCGTGCTGCCGCCGACGAGCACGACGTCATCGAGCTCGTGCAGCTGCAGGCCGGTGTCCTTGACCGCGCGCATGACGCAGTCGAGCGTGCGCTGCACCAGCGGCGCGATCGCCGCTTCGAACTCGGCGCGGGTCACGGCGAGTTTCACGGCGCCGCGGTTGCCGAGGTCGAGTTCCAGCTCGGCGCGCTCGGCGTCGGACAGGCGGATCTTCAATCCCTCGGCGGCCGCGCGCACCGCCTGCAGCACGTACGGGTCGGAGGTCGGCGGCAGCTGCGCCAGGATGCGCTGGCACAACAGCTCGTCGAAGTCGTCGCCGCCGAGTTGGGTGTCGCCGGCGGTCGACAGCACGCGGAACACGCCGTCGTCGATGCGCAGGATCGAGACGTCGAAGGTGCCGCCGCCGAGGTCGTAGACCAGCGCCGTGCCGTCCTTGCTGCCGTCGATGCCGTACGCGAGCGCTGCCGCGGTCGGTTCGTTGAGGATTCGCAGGCACTCGAGGCCAGCGAGCTGGGCGGCGTCCTTGGTCGCCTGCCGCTGCGCGTCGTCGAACCACGCCGGCACGGTGACGACCGCTTCGCGCACCGGCTGGCCGAGCGCCTGTTCGGCGGTGGCCTTCACCTGCTGCAGGATCAGCGCGCTGATCGCCTCGGGCGTCCACTGCTGGTCGCCGATCTGCACGCGCGGCATCCCGCGCTCGCCGGCGGCGACGCGGTACGGCAGTCGGGACGCTTCCTGCTGCACCTCGGCGGCAGCACGGCCGATCAGTCGCTTGACCGAGAACACCGTGCGCTCGGGGAAGTCGAGCCGCAGCGCCTTGGCAGCCCGGCCGACGACGGTGCGGCCGTCGGGATGGAAGCAGACGACAGACGGCACCAGCGGTTCGCCGTCGCGGTCGCGCAGCACGCGCGCGTCCTTGCCGGCGCGCACGGCGGCGAGGCTGTTGGTGGTGCCGAGGTCGATGCCGAGCACCAGGCGCGGGCAGGCCCTCGGTTGCGGAGCGGTGGTCACGCCTTGTGCTCCAGGTCGGCGAGGGCCTTCTTGTGGTAGTGGGCGCCGTGCACGCGGCGTGCAGCCGCAGGCAGGTCGCCGCGGCCGACGTCGGCGCGCAGCGCGGCGAAGTCGGCGTCGAGCGTCTGCTGCAGGCGAGCGCGCAGCGCGGTGACGTGGTCGGGTCGCACGAAGGCAACTTCTTCGGCGAGTTCGAGCGCGTCAGCGAGGAACGCTGGGTCGAGTTTCTTGTTGGCGTCGAGCAAGCCGGGCGACTCGGCTTCGAGCAGCGCCTTGGCGCGCGTCCACGGGTCGCGCAGCGTCTTCCAGGCGTCGTTGACCTCGGCGGCCCGCTGCAGCACGGCGAGGCAGTCGGCCGCGTCCTGCGCGCGCAGATGGTCGGGATGGCATTCGCGCGAGAGCCGCAGGTAGCGGCGCTCGAGTTCGCGCGCGTCTAGGTCCAGCGTTCGGGGCACCCCGAAGACGGTGAACGGATCGGGTGCCGGGACGTGGGTCACGCCGAGAATGAGGTGCCGCAGCCGCAGGAGCCGGTGGCCTGCGGGTTCTTGAACACGAAGCCGCGGTCGAGCAGGCCGTCGTTGAAGTCGAGCATCGTGCCGCCCATGAAGAACTCGCTCTTCTTGTCGACGACGACGTTGACGCCGTGTTGGGGGTAGACGAGGTCGAACTCGGTCGGCCCCGTGCGGTCGAAGTCGAGCACGTAGGTGAAGCCCGAGCAGCCGCCGCCCTTGGCGCCGACGCGGACCCAGGTGGCGTCGGCCGGGAAACCCTGCTCGGCGATCACGCGCAGGATCTCCTTGGCGGCGCGCTCGGTCAGCACGACGCCGCGCTGCGGCTTCTTGTCCGCCGGGGCCTCCGGCGTCTTGGCGGCGGGGTCGCTCATGGCTGGGCTCCTTGCGCGGCAGGCTTGCCGGCGGCCTGCGCGGCGGCCTTCTTCTTGCGCCAGTCGTCGATCGCGGCCTTGATCGCGTCCTCGGCGAGCACCGAACAGTGGACCTTGACCGGCGGGAGCGACAGCTCCTCGACGATCTGTGTGTTCTTGATCTGCGCCGCGGCGTCGACCGTCGTGCCCTTGAGCCACTCGGTGGCCAGCGACGACGAGGCGATCGCCGAGCCGCAGCCGTAGGTCTTGAACTTGGCGTCGAGGATGCGGCCGTCGTCGCCGACCTTGATCTGCAGCTTCATGACGTCGCCGCACTCGGGCGCGCCGACGACGCCGGTGCCGACGTCGGGAGCGTTCTTGTCGAGGGAGCCGACGTTGCGCGGGTTTTGGTAGTGGTCGAGGACCTTGTCGCTGTAGGCCATGGCTGTTGGCTGGGTGTCGTTGGTTCGTCGGGTGTGCGGTTCGCGGCGTCGGGTTCAGGCGCTGGAATGTCTGTTGCTTGCGTGGCGATCTGGATCGGGCGCGTTGTCTGGCGGGCCAATCAATTCGGCTCGTCGTCGGCGGGCTGGATGCTTGGATTCGTCATGAGTTGTTCCCCGCCTTGTCGCGGCGACCCGATCAATGGTGCGTCCACTTCACCTGGCTGAGGTCGACGCCGTCCTGGACCATCTCCCAGAGCGGCGACATCTCGCGCAGGCGCTTGACCTCGGCGATGACGCGGTCGGCGGCGAAGTCGACCTCTGCCTCCGTGGTGAAGCGGCCGAGCGAGAAGCGGATCGAGCTGTGCGCCAGTTCGTCGCCGAGTCCCAGGCTTTTCAGCACGTAGCTCGGCTCGAGGCTCGCGGACGTGCACGCCGAACCGGATGACACGGCGAGCTCCTTGATGCCCATGATCAGCGACTCGCCCTCGACGTAGGGGAATGAGACGTTGGCCAGGTGCGGCAGGCGCGCGTCGGGGTCGCCGTTGCGCACGGCGTCGGGCAGCGCCTTCAGCAGCCGGGCCTCCAGCCGGTCGCGCAGCGCCCTGAGCTTTTGCGCCTCGGTCGCCATCTCCTCGCGGCAGATGCGCGCGGCCTCGCCCATGCCGACGATGCCGGTGACGTTGAGCGTGCCCGAGCGCATGCCGCGCTCGTGGCCGCCGCCGTCCATCTGCGCGGTCAGGCGCACGCGCGGGTTCTTGCGCCGCACGTACAGGCAGCCGACGCCCTTCGGCCCGTACATCTTGTGCGCCGAGATCGACATCAGGTCGACGTGCTGCGCCTCGACGTCGAGCGGGATCTTGCCGGGGCACTGCGTGGCGTCGCTGTGGAACAGCGTGCCCTTCTGCTTGCAGATGGCGCCGATCTCGGCGATCGGGTGCAGCGTGCCGACCTCGTTGTTGGCCGCCATCAGCGACACCAGGATCGTGCGGTCAGTGATCGCCGCCTCGAGCTGCTTGAGGTCGACGCGGCCCCTGCCGTCGACCGGCAGCCACGTGACCTCGAAGCCCTGCGCCTCGAGGTTCTTCATCGGGTCGAGCACGGCCTTGTGCTCGGTGACCGCGGTGATCAGGTGGTTGCCCTTCTCGCGGTACATCTGGGCCACGCCCTTGATCGCGAGGTTGTTGGCCTCGGTCGAGCCACTGGTCCAGAGGATCTCCTTCTGGTGCGCGCCGATCAGCTGCGCGACCTGGCTGCGCGCTTCCTCGACGGCGGCTTCGGCGGTCCAGCCGAACGCGTGGCTGCGGCTGGCGGCGTTGCCGAAGGCGTCGCTGAAGAACGGCAGCATGCGCTGCACGACGCGCGGGTCGCACGGCGTGGTGGCGCTGTAGTCGAGGTAGAGCGGGGTCTTCATCGGGCGTGGGTGGGAACCGCGGCGGCGGGGCGGCCGGCAGGTCCGCGAGGCGGCAGGGCGCAGAGTTCGTCGAGGCGGATGTCGCGGAACAGCCGCGCGATGCGGTCGTGCACGACGCGCATCGGCGCCTTGCTCGGGCAGAAGGCGATCAGCGCGCAGTCAACGCCGTCGTGGTCGTCGGTGGCGCGCATGCTCGGGGCGAGCGACAGCAGGCCGCTGCCGGACGCAGTCGCGCCGCCCGACGGGGCGGTGGCGGCGGCCGCGTGGCCGTGCGCGACGCACTCGACCAGGGTGAAGCGGCCCTCGACGACTTCGAGGATGTCGGCCAGCGCGATCGCGGCGGGGGCCTTGGCCAGCCGGTAGCCGCCCCTGAGGCCGCGCACCGAGTCCAGGAACCCGTGCTTGGCGAACTCCTTCAGCAGATTGGCGACGACCGACTTGCTGAGCTTGGCCAGCCGGGCGATCTCGTGGGCGCTGACCACTGCCTCGGGGTGTTCGCCCCCGGGATAGGCCCCTTGCCGGGCGATCGCGCCCAGCAGGAACACGGCGTAGTCGGCCTTCTTGGAGATGCGCAACATGCGGAGGTCCGGCGGCTTGCCGAACGTGGTGGGTGTAACTAGATCCATTTTAGGGCTCGTTCAACACCTGGGTCGGAAAAAGGCCCCAAAACTGGTCTATATTGTCGCCGCCGACCGCCATCCTGCCTGTTTTGCTCGCCATGACCCCCGCCGACCTGCTGCGCGACCTGCTGCCGAAGCCGCCGTACCACCGCCCGGATGCGCCGTTCCGGTTGCTGCAGGTCACCGGTCCCGACGCCGGTGAGTTCCTGCACCGGCTGTGCACGCAGGACGTGCTGGGCCTGCCCGAGGGGCGCAGCCGCAAGGCGGCGTTCCTCGACGCCAAGGGCAAACTGCTGGCGGTCTGCGCCATCGGCCGCGTCGCGGGGGCGTACTGGGTCGAGTCGCCGGCCGAGGCCGTCGACGCGCTGGCAGCGTTGCTCGAGCGCTACCACTTCACCGAGAAGCTGACGATCGCGCCGCTCGCCGCTGGGCCGTGCGCCGAGACGGTGGCGTTCGCCAGCGATGGCGTAGCGGGCGGCGACGGCACGGCGGCGCTGGTCGAAGGCGCGCCGGGGATGACGACGCGCCGGCGCGGGCTCGTGTTCGCCCGCCACTACGGCGCGGCGGCTGGCGGCGCGGGCACGCTGCTCGACGGCGTGCGCGCCGAGTGCGTGCGCCTGCTCGTCGGCGACGTGCGCGTCGGCCGCGATAGCGAACCGACGACGCTCGGACTCGAGGCCGACCTCGAGGACGCGGTCAGCACGACGAAGGGCTGCTACACCGGCCAGGAGATCGTCGCGCGCATCCACACCTACGGGCACACCAACCGCAAACTGTGCGCGCTGCGCCTCTCGCCGGGCCCTGCCATCGACGCGCCGCAGCAGCTGCTCGAAGTCGAGGATCAGCTCGCTGTCGGGCGCGTGATGCGCGCGGTGGTCGCGCCCGGCGGCGGCTACCGCGTCGGCCTGGGTTTTCTGCCGCAGGACTTCCAGGCGCCGGGCAGCGTGGTGGCGCTCGCCGACGGCGGTCGCGCGACCGTGCTCGCGTAGGCCGCGCGCTACTGGCTGCCGGCGCGCGGCCGCCATGGTCGTCGCGCGCCGCGGGCGCGCCGCCAGCGACTCACTTGCCGCCGCTGCTGATCACGACGAAGCACGGGCCGCCGACGGCGCGCACGACCGTTGCGCGGCCGTCGAACGGCAGCAGTACGACGCCGTCGCCGGTGATCGTCTCGCTGCGGCCATCGTGCTCGACGGTGGCGCCGTGCGGCGCGCGCACGAACAGCAGCGTCTCGTCGCACATCGGTCGGCCCGGGACGTCGCCCAGGCGCAGCGCGCCGCCGATGGGCACGACTGCTTCGTCGACGCTCAGCGTCGCCGCCTTGTAGTCGGGCGCGAACATGCGCTCGACGACGACGTCGCCGACGGCGATGCGTTCGAAGCGGCGCGGTGGCAGCGACTCGGGCGCGGTTGGGAACGTCTCGGCGGGCTTCCACTCGCCGCTGTTGGGGTCGAACGACTTGCCGCTGCCCGCGAGCGGCAGCAGCGGCTTGTGCGCGAGCGCTTCGCGCCCCGACGGCGTCGGTTGCGCGGTCGGCTGGCGCGCGGCGACGAGCAGGATCTCGCCGCTGCCCTTGCTCGCCCGGAACGGCGTCGCCGGCGGCAGGAAGACCGCCATCGGCCGGCCGCCGAACGCGTCCTTGCGCGCGCCGCGCGCCGGCCACGCGGTGCCGCCGCCGACGAGGTCGAAGGTGCCGCCGAGCAGCACCGCAGCGGCCTCGTGCGCGCCGGTGGTCACGACGTCGGGATCGAGCGGCTGCCACAGCGACAGCGCGTCGAACCACTTCGCGCCGACCACCTCGATGACGCGCAGCCGGTCGTCGCCGGCGAACGAGAGCCGCTTCACTTGCGTCCTTTCGTCGGCGTCGGCGCAGACGTCTTTGCCACCGTCAGCTTGCAGGCGTCGAATAGCTGGTTCTGCAGATCCTTTTGCTTGCCCTCGCGCAGCCGCTGTCGCAGCGTCGCGTCGTCCGGCTCGGGTTCGATCTCCAGCGTCTTCACCAGCGTCACGCCGTCGTCGACGCGGACCGGCGCCGAGACGTCGCCGGCCGCCTGCGCGAATGCCGCGGCGAGCACCGCATCGGGCATATTGTCGGAGCGACGTCGGTGCCAGCCGGCGTCGCCGCCCTGGGCCTTGCTGGCGTTGTGCTCGCTGACGACGCGGGCGACGACGTCGAACGGATCCTTCTGCAGCCGCTCGCGCGCCGCTCCGAGCTCGCGCTCGGCGTCGGCCATGGTGCGCGGCGCCAGCGGGTTGGGTTCGTCGAGCGCGCGCAGGTAGATGAGGCCCAGGCGCCGGCGCGCGCCGTGGCGGTCGCGCACGGCCTGGCGGTTGTCCTGTAGCTCGGCCGCGAGGTCGGCGTCGCGGAAGCGCAGGCGCGCCAGCTTGTCGAGCAGGATCTGGCCGCGGAAGACGCGCAGGTCGCGGATCGACTGCGGCGTCAGGCCCTCGGCCTTGAGCAGGTTCTCGTAGGTGACGCCGCGGTAGCGCGGGTCCTTCTGCGCGTCGTCCTTGTGCTTCTGCACGGCGGCGTCGAGGTCGGCGGCGGTGACCTGCACGCCGTCCTTGCGCGCCGCCGCCTCGAGCGCGGCGAGGTAGACGACTTGCTTGACGAAGCGGTCGCGCTCGTCGTCCTCGGCGGTGCGCAGCAGCAACAGGCCAAGCTCGATCAGCGGGATCTCGGTCGTGCCGACGCGCGCCACTGCGCCGGCGGGCAGCAGGTCGGGGTCGGTGACGACGAGCGCGTTCTTGCGCTGCTCCTGCAGCCAGAGCGTCAGCATGTCGCCGCTGACCTCCTCGTCGGCCTTCAGGCCGAGCTCCTGGCGGACGACGCGCTTCTGCGCCAATTGCACGGCGAGGTCGGCGAGCCACTGCGCCTCACCGGTGTTGCGCACGGCGGGGATGTCCTCCGGCCGGCGGCCGGCGGCGCGCAACTGCTCCTGCAGGTCGGTCCAGAACGCCCGCACGTCGGCTTCGGCCGGCATCAGTTTCTTCGCCTCGGCGGCCTGCCGCGTGATGGTCACCGCGACGAGCTGTTCGACGGCCTGCTGGCCGCGGTCGCGCCGCCGCAGGTGGAAGGCCATCTCGAGCGCCACGTCGGTGCGCGTCACTGGCAGCGTGCGGCCGTCGAGCTGGTAGGTGGCGATCGCCTCGTCCGGCCCCTGTGGCAGGGCGACGGACAGGGACAGGAGCAGCAGCGGCAGCGCGTTCATCGGGGCCGCGCAGGATAGCGCGACGGCCGCCGGCCCGGCCACCTGCAGGTCGGCGGAAGCGTTCGGCGGTCGCCGCGCGCCGTCAGCCGAAGCGGCCCTCGATGTATTCCGAGGTCTCCGGCTTCTGCGGCGCGACGAACATGTCTTCGGTCTCGGAGTGCTCGACGACGCGGCCCATCAGCATGAACACGCACTCGTCGCTGGCGCGGCGGGCCTGGGCCATGTTGTGGGTGACGATCAGGATCGAGTAGTGGCCGCGCAGGTCCCAGATCAGGTTTTCGACGGCGCGTGTCGCCTCGGGGTCGAGCGCGCTGCACGGCTCGTCCATCAGCAGCACCGACGGCTTGGTCGGCAGTAGGCGCGCGATGCACAACTTCTGCTGCTCTTCGAGCGAGAGCACCGTCGCTTTGCGGTCGAGGCGGTCCTTGACGCGGTCCCAGAGCAGCACCTCGCGCAGCGCCTGCTCGAGCATCGCTTCTTCCTCGGCTCGTGTCGCCTTGCGCTCGGCGTGCAGGCGATGACTGAACAGCACGTTGTCGCGGATCGACAGCGGCAGCGGGTTGGGCCGCTGAAAGACCATGCCGACGTGGCGGCGCACCTGGATCGCCGACGCCTCGGGGCCGTAGACGTCGTGTCCGAGCACCTTGACGGTGCCGGTGGTGGAGACGTAGCCCAGGCGCTCGTTGATGCGGTTGCACGAGCGCAGCAGCGTCGATTTGCCGCAGCCGGACGGGCCGATCAGCGCCGTGACGATGCCCGACTTGATGGTCAGCGTGACGTCGTGCAGCGCCTGGAACGTGCCGTACCAGAGGCTCAGGTCCTGCACCTCGATCGCCGGCGCCCGGTGTCTGGGCAGGTTGAGGATCGTGGTGCGGGTCTTCAGGGACAAGGAATCAGCCAAAGCGTCCCTCCAGGTAGTCGATCGTGCGCTGGTCCTTGGCGCCGCCGCTGAAGAGGAGCTCGGTCGCGATGATCTCGACGCATCGGCCGCCGAGGAAGAAGGCGGTGCGCGCGGCGAGGCGGCGCGCCTGCTGCACGAGGTTGGTCACCAGCACGATGCTGAGTTCTTGCCGCAGTTCCTTGAGCACCTCCTCGATGCGCATCGTCGTCACCGGGTCGATGGCGATCGAGAACTCGTCGAGCAGCAGCAGCTCCGGCTCCTGCGACAACGCGCGCGCGATCGTCAGGCGCTGCTGTTGGCCGCCGCTGAGCAGCGAGCCGAGGCTCTTGAGGCGGTCCTTGACCTCGTCCCAGAGCGCCGCGCGCCGCAGACTGCGTTCGACGATGCCGTCGAGCTCGGACCTGGCCTTGACGCCGCGCAGGCGCGGGGCGAGCGCGACGTTGTCGTAGATCGACAGCGGCAGGCCGACAGGCAGCGGGAACACCACGCCGATGCGGCTGCGCAGCGCGTACAGGTTGCGCACGTCGCGCAGGTCGCGGCCGGCGAAGGTGATCGTGCCGTCGACCTGCATCTCCGGCACGAGCGCGTCCATGCGGTTGAGCGCGCGCAGGAACGACGTCTTGCCGGCGTTGGCCGGGCCGATGATGCCGACGATCTCGTTGGGCCGGACGTCGAGGTCGACGCCCTGGAGCGCCACCTTGTCGCCGTAGCGGATCGACAGGTTGCGCACGGTGAGCAGCGCCGGCGGCGCCGCAACGGGGGACGGGCCGGCGGTCACCACTTCTTCCTCCCGCGCAGCCGCATGCGAAACCAGATGGCGAGCGCGTTCATCGACAGCACGACCAGGATCAGCGTCAGCGCGACGGCGAACGGCACGTGTCGCGGCACGTTGGTGACCTGCGTCGAGACGTTGAACAGGTGCAGCGACAAGGCCATGGTCTTGTCGAACACGCCGTTGGGGAACAGCTGTCGGAAGAACACGGCGCCGGTGAACATGATCGGCGCGGTCTCGCCGACGGCGCGGCAGACGACGAGGATCAGGCCGGTCAGGATGCCGCTGCCGGAGTTCGGCAGCACGATTCGCCAGATGGTCTGCCAGCGCGTCGCGCCGAGGTTCCAGGTCGCCTCGCGGAAGGCCTTGGGCACCGCCTGCAGCGACTCGCGGGTGGCGACGATCACGACCGGCAGCGTCATGACCGCGAGCGTGCAGCTCGCCGCCAGGATCGACTTGCCGAACTGCAGGAAGTGCACGAAGGCGCCGACACCGAACAGCGCGTGCACGATCGACGGCACGCCGGCGAGGTTGACGATGGCGACGTTGATCGTGCGGGTCAGCCAGTTGTCGCGCGCGTACTCGCTGAGGTAGATCGCGGCGGCGACGCCGACGGGCAGCGCCACGACGAGCGCGACGGCGGTCAGCCAGATGGTGCCGACCAGCGCCGTGGCGATGCCGCCGGCGGCGCCGTTCTCGCGCGGCTTCTCGAGGAGGAACGACAGCGTCATCCCCGGCCAGCCCTCGACCAGCAGCACGCCGACGATGCCGAGCGCCGGGATCAGCAGCAGCAGCGTGATCACCAGGAAGCCGGCCTTGGCGACGCCCTGGCTGGCGAGGCTGCGGCCTTCGAGCGAGGTGGGCGCGAACGGATTGGCGCCGGTCATGCCTGCCTCCGCCGGCCGCGCACGATCCAGTCGGCCGTCAGGTTGATCGCGAAGGTGATGACGAACAGCAGCATCCCGAGGACGAACAGGACCTGGTAGTGGTCGCCGCCGACCGCGGCTTCGCCGAGCTCGGCGGCGATCGTCGCCGTCAGCGTCGCGGCCGAGTCGAAGATGCTCTCCGGGATCATCAGCCGATGGCCGCTCGCCATCAGCACGGCGATGGTCTCGCCGAAGGCGCGGCCGATGCCGAGCAGCACGGCGGCCGACAGGCCGGGGCGCGCGTGCGGCAGCACGACCTTCCAGACCACCTGCCACTTGGTCGCGCCGAGCGACTCCGCGGCTTCGCGGTAGGTGTCGGGCACGGCCTTGAGCGCGTCCTCGGCGATCGTCGCCATGATCGGCGCCGCCATCAGCCCGAGGATGATGCCGGCGTTGAGCACGTTGAGGCCGACCTGGACGCCGAACAGGTCCTGGATGACCGGCTTCATCACGTGCAGGCCGATGACGCCCCAGACGACCGACGGGATCGCCGCCAGCAGCTCGATGCCGATCTTGAGCCACTCGCGCTGCTTGCCGCGCGCGAACTCGCCGACGTAGACCGCGGCGCCGAACGCCAGCGGCACGGCGATCGCCATCGCAACGAGCGTGATGAACGCCGTGCCGGCGATCAGCGGCAGTGCGCCGTAGCTCGGCGGCTCGACCGTCGGCTCCCAGCGCACGCCGGTCAGCAGGGCGCCGAGGTCGAGGCGGTGGACGATGAACTCGATGCCTTGGCTGGCGATGAAGCCGAAGATCGCGACGATGAACAAGATCGCCGAGATGCCGCCGGCCATGACAACGACACGCATGACGAGGTCCTGCCACCACGCGCTGTTGCGCGTGTCTAGCGCCGCCGCCCATGCGGGCTGGCCCGGCGGCGCGGTCGGCGGGTACGCGTTCGCGGCCACGGTCAGCTCGCCTGTTCGCCGCGCAGGCGCTCCATCAGCTCGCGGACCTTCGGCGTCAGGCTCCGGTACGCCGTCTCGGGGTCGCCGGTCGGCGCGTCCCAGATGAGCATCGTAGTGTGGAATGGCACGCGGCCGACCTTGTCGCGCGCTTCCTTGCCGAAGCCGACGACGATCTGGTAATCGTCGAGTTGCGGCAGTAGCGACGCCAGCGGCGTCGGCCATGCCTTCTGCAGGTCGACGCCGACCGTCTGGCCGAAGCGGCCCCACGCCGGATCGACCTCCTCGGCGGCGTCCCAGCCGGCGCTGCGGTAGCGGCCGCTCTGCGGGAAGGCCTTGCGCGTGAAGTGCTCGGCCAGCTGGCTCAGGCCGTTGTTCTTGGCATCGACGAACAGGATCTGGAAGGTCTTCTCGCCCTTGGTCTTGCCGCTGGCGACGAAGATCGTCTCCTCACAGATGTTCTTGGCTTGGTGGATGACGCGCTCGAGGCGGTTGAGCGTCGCCATCAGCGAGAACAACTCGGCAACCGGGCGGCTGTCGGCCTCGCCTTCCTTGACCAGGTCGGCGAACACCTTGTCGAAGTGGCGGGCGAACTGCGCTGCCGACGCGAGCGTGTTGTTGGCGAGCGCGACGTCCTTGTGCTGGAAGCTGCGCATGCCTTCGGCCAGCATGCGGCGCGCCTGCTCGCACATCATCTCGATGTTGCGCGCGACCACGGCTGGGGGCGGCGCCGTCAACTGCGCGGCGCTGCGCGAGATCGTCGCGGCGTAGTCGCCGATGCGCTCGAGCGCGATGTTGAGCCGCAGCACCGCCGAGACGTAGCGCAGGTGGCCGGCGCTCGGCAGGTGGCGGGCGACGAACGCGTGGCAGAGGCGGTCGAGCTCGCGGGTCTGGCGATTGGTCGTGTAGTCGCCGACCACGGTCTCCGCCGCCAGGTCCTTGTCGACCCGCAGGATCGACGTCGCCGCGTCGTCGATCGCCTTGGTCACCGCCTGGCCGACGATGCCGACGAGGTCCTGGATCCAGTTGAGATCGCGCTGCAGGCGTTCTTCGTAGTGGGACACGGTGGGGAGTCTCGATGGGTCAGGGGTGCCGGCCGCGACGGCGGCCGGCGGCACGGTCGTCCATGCGACCGCGCGCGCGCGTCGCGGTCGAGCACGAAATGCCCGGCCGCGCGCCGTGGCTCATAGCTTGCGCAGCGGGATGTAGCCCTTGTCCTGGAGCACCTTCTGGCCGGCGTCGCCGACGATCCAGTCGAGGTAGTCCTTGGTGTCGCCGGTCGCGGCGCCCTTGGTGATCATGTAGAGCGGGCGGCGGATGGCGTAGCTGCCGTCGAGCACGCTGTCGACCGTCGGCATGACCGCCGGCGCGCCGTCGGCCTTGATCACCGGGACCACGCGCACCTGGTCGGTGGCGTAGGCGATGCCGCTGTAGCCGATCGCGCTCTTCGTCTTGGCGCAGAAGTCGACGACGTCCTTGCTGCCGTTGAGGTTGTTGCACTCCGGCTTGAAGCGGCCCTTGTCGCCGCCGAGCACGGCCTCGCGGAAGAACTCGTACGTGCCGCTGTTGTTCTGGCGGCTGGCGAGCACGACCTTGTCGGCGTCGCCGCCGAGGTCGATGCCGAGGTCGCTCCACTTGGCGACCTTGCCGCCGTCGCCGAAGAGCTCCTTGAGCTGCGCCATGGTGACCGCCTTGAGCGGGTTGTCCTTGTGGACGTAGATCGCGATGCCGTCGTAGCCGATCGACGTGTGGGTGGGGGAGTAGCCGTGCTTCTTCGCCTCCTCCTCCTCCTTCTCCTTCATCTTGCGGCTGCTGTTGGCGATGTCGACGTCGCCGGACATCATCGCCGCGATGCCGACGCCCGAGCCGCCGCCGGACACCGAGACGATGACCTCCGGCTTGACCTTCTGGTAGGCCTCGGCGAGCGCGCCGGCGACCTCGAGCATGGTGTCGGAGCCGAGGTTCTGGATCTCCTTCTTGCCGCCGCCGCAGGCGACGGTCACGAGGCAGGCGGAGGCGAGGGTGAGGGCGAGCTTCATGCGGTGGGTCTCTGGGGGGTGGGCTGAACGCAAATGCGCCACAGCAGCATCGTTGGCTGCGTTAAGTCACCGAGTGACTTCCGTGAAGGGGCCGTGAAGGTCGCGTGCGGCTGGGCCGTCGACCAGCGCGCGGGCGCGCCCCGTCACCCTGCCTGCGGCGGCAGTCCGTCCGGCCCGGGCGTCTCGCCCCGCGGCTGGTGGCGAAACCGCCGTCCCTGCCAGAACCACTGCTCGGGCGCCTCGGCGATCGCCTGGGTCAGGCCGCGGTTGATGCGCGCCGTGATCGCCAGCATGTCGGCTTCGCGGTCGCCGGTGCCGGCGTCGGCGATGACGTCGAGCACGCGCATGCGGTAGCGCATCGGTCCGGTACGCAGCACGGCGACGACGGCGATCGGCGCGCCGGTGGCGAGGTGCAGCAGCGCTGGGCTGGCGACGGTTTGCGAGGCGGTGCCGAGGAACGGCGCTTCGACGGCGCTGTGCTTGCCACCGCCGTCGGTGAGGATGCCGACGGCCTCTTTGCGCCCGAGCACCTTGAGCAGCGTGCGCAGGACGTTCTTGCGCGCGACGACGGTCTGGCCGGCGCCGGTGCGCAGCCGCTCGATCAGCCGGTTGAGCGCCGGCAGCGGGCTTGGCCGGAACACGCTAGTCAGCGGTATGCCGAGCAGCACGGTGGCGTGGCCGGCGACGTCCCAGACGCCGATGTGGCCGGTGGCGCAGATCAGGCCCTTGCCCTGGTCGAAGGCGGCCCGCATTCGCGCGAACTCGACGAGGTCGACGTGCTGCGCGACGTTGGCTGCGGTGATCCGGCGCATGCGGCAGAAGTCGATGACGATCCAGGCGATGTGCTGCGACCAGCGCCAGAGGTGCCGCGGCGGCCGCGTCGGGCCGAGCGGCGAGCCAGGACGGAAGACGATGCGGCAGTTGCGCCAGTAGCCGCTGCTGCTGCGGCCGCCGCGGTCGGTGACGCACCACCACAGGAACCACGGCACGGCCAGCAGCGTGCCGAAGCCGTACGCGAGCGCCGTCGGCAGCGCGCCGATCGCGGCGATCAGTGCGGCGACGACGCCAACGGCGGCGCGCTGCCACAGCGCTTCGCGCGGCGCGCGGGCAGGCGTGTCATCGTCGGCGGTCATCGGGCGGTAGCCGCTGGCGGCGTGGCGGGAACGCGCACCATGGCGAGGCACAGCAGGCCGATCAACAGCTGTGCGCTCTGTGCCAGCATCGCCGGCTTGGCGCCGGCGTAGTATTCGACGAAACCGTAGACGGCGCTGCCGACGACCGACAGTTTGACGGTGATGCCGTAGAGGCCGAAGTACTCGCCGACGCGATCAGGCGGGGCCAGCAGCACGACGACGGTGCGGCCGGCGGTCCAGACGCCGGCGAGGCCGTACGCGCCGGCGACGACGAGCGTGAGCGCGTAGCCGAGCTCGGAGCGGCCGCCGAACAGCGCCCCGCCGACGAGCGCCACCAGCAGCGCGAAGCCGCTGCTGCGCATCACCCGCAGCGGCGCGCGGTCGCTGAGCCGGCCCTGCACGATGCCGAACACGAGCGCGAGACCGTTGAGCAGCAGGCCGAGCACGATGACGAAGTCGCGCATCGCGTTCGCGCCGGCGAACTCGACGCCGAGCAACTGCAGCGGGCCCAGCGCCGCGGCGTTCTGGAACACCGAGGTGGTGAAGTCGGCGAAGTAGAGCACCGCCGTGTTGAGCACGTCGACGAGGCAGAAGTTGCCGATCAGGAACCACAGCAGCGCGCGCTGGCGCGGCAGGTCGCGCAGGGTCGCGCCGAGTCGCGCGAAGGCCGCGCGCACCGCCGCCACCGAGCCGTTGCCGCGCGGCCGGCGCGGGTCGCGCACCAGCAGCAGACACGGCGCGGCGGTGACGAGGAACAGCAGCGCCGCCAGCGGGAAGCGCGTCGCGTCGTCGACCGGCAGCGGCACCAGCACCGCCAGCACGACGATCGTGCCGAAGTAGCCAAGCCCGGTGCCGAGCCCGCCGAGCCGGCCTTCGCTGCCGGGCGCGGCGACCGCCGGCAGCAGCGCGTTGTAGAACAGCAGGCCGAGGTTGTAGGTGACGTTGGCGACGAAGAAGAACGCCAGCAGCCAGCCCGGTGCGACGTCGGCGCCGAAGGCGGCCGTGGCGGCGATGCACAGCAGCGTCGCGATCGTCAGGTAGCCCCGCGTGCGCGCGGTCTGGTCGAGCAGCGCGCCGAACACCGGCACCAACAGGCCGGCGAGCGCCATCGAGGCCAACTGCACGAGGCCGAGCCCGCGCAGGTCGTCGCCGAGCGCCTGCTTGACGTACGGCGTGAACAGGAACGTCAGCGTCGCCGCGTAGACGGTGTTGGCGAGGTCGTACAGGACCCATGCGGCGGCGCGCAGTCGTCCCTGCGTCGAGTGGGGAACAGCGGGCGCCGCCATCGCCGCAGTGTCGCCGCGGCGGCGCGGCGGGCAAGCATTCGGCCATCGGGTTCGTAGGTGCGCCAGCGCGCTGCCGTCGGCATGATCGCGGCATGATCGGCAAGGACGCGATGCGCCGCGACGTCCGCTGCGTGCGGCTCGGCGACCGCCTCGACGCCGCGGCGGCAGCAGCGACTGCGCCGGCGCGCGCGACCGGGCCGACCATCGCCGCCCCGGCGCCGCGCGCCAGCAAGGGTGGCAAGGGCTGACCCCGGCACCGATGGCGCCCACCGGCTATTCGCTGACCCGCGACGACGGCGCCGAGCGCCGGGTCTCGCTCACCGGCTCGGTCACGCTCGCCGACGGCGCGGCGTTGTGGCAGGAGCTGCGGCAGGCGCTGGCCGGGGCCACGGCGGCGACCATCGACCTCGCCGGTGTCGCGCGGCTCGACGGCGGCGCGGCGGCGCTGCTGCAGGCGGTGCGCGCCAATTGGGCGCGCGGCGGCCGGCCGTTCCGCTTCGTCGGCGCGACCGGCGAAGTCGCGCACCTTCTCGCCCTGTACGACAGTGCGCGCCACGGCGCGGGCGACGAACCGGATCCGGCGCCGTCGTCGTTGCTCGGCGACGTCGGCGACTTCGCGCACGACACGTGGCGCACGACGCAGGCGATCCTCGCCTTCCTCGGCGACCTGGTCTGGAGCGTCGGTCGCGCGATCCGCCAGCCGCGCACCGTGCACATGGGCGAGTTCGGCCTGCTGGTCGAGCGCGCCGGCGCCGACGGCCTGCCGATCGTGATGCTGATCAACTTCCTGGTCGGCGCGATCCTCGGCCTGCAGGGCGCGATCCAGCTACACCGCTTCGGCGGTGACCAGTTCCTGGCGAGCCTCGTCGGATTGTCGGTGGTGCGCGAACTCGGCCCGCTGATGACCGCGATCCTGATCACCGGCCGTTCGGGCGCGGCGTACGCCGCCGAGCTCGGCACGATGACGGTCAACGAGGAGATCGACGCGCTGCGCACGCTCGGCCAGGACCCGCAGCGCTTCCTGGTGTTCCCGCGCGTGCTGGCGATGGTGGTGGTCGTGCCGGCGATGACCATCGTCGGCGACTTCCTCGGCACGCTCGGCGGCATGGCGATCGCCGTCGGCTATCTGCAGCAACCGGCCGTCGTCTACGTGCAGGTGTTTCAGCAGTGGATCGACATGCTCGACATCGGCACCGGCTTGATGAAGAGCATCGTGTTTGGGATCGCCATCGGCTTGATCGCTTGCCAGCGCGGCCTCGCCACTCGCGGCGGCGCCGACGGCGTCGGCCGCTCGACCACTTCGGCGGTCGTCGTCGTGTTGTTCGCGCTGGTCGCGCTCGACGCGGCGTTCACCTGGGTCTTCTCGCTGCTGGACTGGTGAGCCATGACTGTTGTCCTCGAAGTGCGCGACCTGAAGATCGGCTACGGCGGCGTGCCGTTGCTCGACGAGATCGCCTTCGACGTGCTGCGTGGCCAGGTGTTCGCGATTCTCGGCGGCTCGGGTTGCGGCAAGTCGACGCTGCTGCGCACGCTGATCGGCCTGCAAGCGCCGCTAGCCGGCCGTGTGCACTTCCGCGGCATCGGCACGCCCGAGCAGGCGATGTCGCCGCCGCAGTTCGGCGTGCTGTTCCAGTCGGCGGCGCTGTTCGGCTCCTGGACGCTGCTGCAGAACGTGATGCTGCCGCTGCAGAAGTGGACACAACTGCCGCAGGACGCCGTGCGCGAGGTGGCGCTGGCGCGGCTGCGCCTCGTCGGACTCGAGCTGGCCGCGCAGAAGCTGCCGTCAGAGGTCTCGGGCGGCATGCGCAAGCGCGCCGGCATCGCGCGCGCGCTTGCGCTCGATCCGCCGATCCTCTTCCTCGACGAGCCGTCGGCCGGCCTCGACCCGGTGACCGCGGCTGAGCTCGACGAATTGATCCTCACCCTCGCGCGCGGCCTGTCGGTGACCATCGTGCTGGTCACGCACGAGTTGCCTAGCATTCTCAAGATCGCCGACCAGTGCCTTATGCTCGATCGCGAGGCCGGCGGCGTCATCGCGCGCGGCGCGCCGCGCGATCTCGCCGAGCACGCCGCCGATCCGCGCGTGCTCGCCTTCTTCCGCCGCCAGTCGTCGCCAAGGAATCAATGACCGCTCCCGCCAACCGTTGGAAGCTCGGGCTGTTCGTCCTCGCCGGCTGTGCGTCCAGCCTTGCCGTGCTGACGTGGGTCGGCGTGCGCGAATTGCGCAAGGAGTCGAAGCCCGTGTTCGCCTACTTCGACGAGGCAGTGACCGGCCTCGAGGTCGGTTCGCCGGTCATGTATCGCGGCGTCACCGTCGGCGTCGTCGACGACATCGGCGCCGCGCCGGATCGCCGTCACCTCGAGGTGCGCTTCGCCCTCTACGACGAGAAGCTGGCGCGGCTCGGCCTCGACGCGCAACGGCTCGATGGCGAGTCGGCGATGCCGGGCAACCTGCGCGCGCAGATCGTGATGTCGTGGGTCACCGGCACGTCGTTCGTGCAGGTCGACTACTTTACGGACCCGTCGACGGGCCCGCAGCAAGTCCCGTTCGCGCTCGATCCGGGGAAGCAGGTGTTGCGCACGGTGCCGAGCACCGCCAAGAGCCTCGAGGATGCCAGCCGCGATGTGCTGCGCGTGCTGCCCGACATGGCGAAGTCGGCCAACGAGCTGGTCAGCCTGCTGCGCACCGAGTTGCAGGGCGTGCGCCTGCCCGAGGTTTCGCGCCAGTTGCAGGAGCTGCTGCAACGCACCAATCGCGTGCTCGACGACTTCGAGAAGCGCGGCGTGGTCGGCGAGGGCGTGGCGACGCTGGACGCGTGGGAGAAGGCGGCGACGGCCGTTGCCGATGCCGCCGGCAGCCTGCGCGACGAACAGAGTCCCGTCGGCCAGACGCTTGGCGACGTGCGCAAGCTGATCGCGCGACTCGACGGCGAGCTCGCGGCGGTGCGTGCTGCCGACGTCGCCGCGTCGTTGCGCGGCGCCGCAGCGGCCGCGTCGTCGCTGTCGGCCGACGTGCAGGGCGAGTTGGCGCAGCTGCGCCGCACGCTGGTGGCGATCGAACAACTGATGGCGATGCTCGAACGCGACCCCGGCGCGCTGTTGCGCGGCCGGACCAACGCGAGTTCGCCGTTGCAGGAGCAGAAGCGATGATCTCCTTCCGTCCGATCCGCGGCCCTGTTGCCGCGCTGTCGTGCGTCGCGCTGGCGGCGTGCCTCTCGTCGTCGCCGGCTTTGCCGCCGGTGCGCTGGTTCGACCCGCTGCCACCGGCCGGCGGCCAGGCGGCGGTCGCCGTGGTGCGAGCGACGGCGGCGCCGCACCTGCGCCAGCCGTTCGCGGTGCGCGTCGGGCCGCGCGAGTTCGCGCTCGACGCCGGCAACCAGTGGGTCGACGAGCCGGCGGCGCTGTGCTCGCTGTTCGTCGGCCGAACGCTCGGCGGTCGACTCGCCGGCGCGCCGTGCGCGATCCAGCTCGAAGCCTTCGAACTCGACGTCACCGGGGCGCCGCGCGCGCACGTGCGTTTCGCCTTTGTCGGCGCGCCGCCGGCGGGCGCGCCGCCGGTCGTCGATGCATGGGCGGACGCGGCCAATCGTTCGCCGGTGGCGTGCGCCGAGGCGATGGCCCAGGCGTTGGCTCTGGCTGGCGCGCAGCTCGGATCCTGAAGCGCGCGCCGCGCGTGCATCCGCGGGCGTCGGTCAGCGCTCGTCGTCGACGACGGCGAGGAGGCGTTGCAGCGTGGCGGGCGTCGCCGAATGCGCCGGCGCCGGCAGCACGAACGCGGCCCGCAGTGCGCGCAGCGCCGCCAGCGGCGGCGCCACCGTCGCATCTCCGGCCACTGCCTTGACCGCGAGTTCGAGCGCTTCGGCGTGGCCTGCGGCCAGTAGCGCCGACCAGCGCGTGGTCGCGTGACCGAGGTCGACGCCTTCGGGCAGGGTGGCGCGCGCCGGCGGCGCGCCAGCTGGGTCGCGGAGCAAGGCCTTGGCAAGGCTCGCGAGGGCGTCGGTCGCATCGGTGCAACGGAACAGCGCTAGCGCCAGCGGCGCGCCGCGCGCGGGCTCCGCGCGCGCCAGCAGAACCGCCGCTGCCGCGCGCAGCGCCGGCGGATTCGCCGCGTCGGCCGCGAGTTCTGCGCACCGATCCCGCAACGCTGGCGGCGGCGGCGCTTCGTACGCGGCGAGCAGCGCCGCGGCGCGCGCCGGGTTGCGTTCGCTCAGCAACTGCGCGGTGACCGCCCGCAGCGCCTCGGCGCCGTCCAGGCGACGGAGCACGCGCAGGCCTTCGCTGGCTGCCGCCGGGCCGCCGGTGCGCAAGGCTTTGGCGGCGAGCGCTGGCGCCTGCGGGTGGCTCAGTCGCGCCAGCGTCGCCAGCGCCGCAGCGTGCGCCGCGTCCTCGAGCGTGTGCTCGGCGAGGCGCAGCACTTCGGCGAGTAATTTGCCTCCGACAGCGCGCGCGTTCGTCGCGAGGCCGTGCAGCGTCGCCAGGCGTTCTCCCGGCGCGCCACGCTCGATGGCGCGGAGCAGCGCCTTGTCGTCGAGGTCGTGGTCGTGGACGACGAGCCGCGCCAGCAGCAGCGCTCGCACTTCGGGATCGCGGTTCGAGTCGTCGTCGAAGGCGCGGCGCAGCGCCGTAGTGGCCGTCGGCCCGGCGTCGCGCTGCAGGCCGAGCAGCAACGCGAGCACGACGTCGCGCCGCCGCTTCCAGTTGCCGTGTTCGGCGGCGACCAGGACGCGCGCGATCGCCGCTTCGCCGAGGTCGCCGGCGAGGCCGAGGCCGAACGCCGCAGCGACGGCGTCGTCGTCGCCGCGGGCGCCGTCGCCGAGACCGATGATCAGCGCGTCGAGGGCGGCGTCGCGGTGGCAGTGACCGAGCGCGATGCAGGCGCGCAGGCGGGCGGCCGGCTGCTCGTCCTTGGCGAGCGCCAGCAGCTTTGCTTCGACGGCCGGCGTGGCGTCGAGCGCGGCCAGCAACGCCGCCTCGCCGCGCACGACCGGGTCGGCGTCGTCGAGTCGGGCCGCCACCGCGGCGCCGAGGCTCGGAGCGGCTGCCGGCGGCTGGGCCGGTGGCGCGTCCTGCGCGGAAGCGCACGCCGCGACGAGCGCCAGTGCGGCCGCAGCGGCGGTCGTGGCGCCCAGTCGCTCGTTCGCAAGCTCCCTTGGCATCGCGTACTCTCGCGCGGCGTCGTGCTCCCGACCGTTGGCCCTTCCACGGTCGATTCGCGGCGCACGATAGTCTACCGGCAAACCCCGTTCCCCACCCATGCGAGTCGCAGTCTTCGATGCCTTCTCCGGCGTGGCCGGCGACATGTGGGTGGGGGCGCTGCTCGACGCCGGCGTGCCGTTGGCGCCGCTGACGGCGGCGGTGCGATCGCTGCAGTTGCCGGGCGTGGCGATTCGCGCTGAGAAGGTCCTACGCGCCGGTCTGCTGGGCACGCGCTTCGTCGTCGACGTGCCCGGACAGGCCGGCAGCGCGTTCGCGTTCACGCCGGTTGTGGCGACGAAGGTGGCGACGGCGGCTGGCGCTGGCCACGCGCACCGGCGGCTCGCGGACATCGAGCGCATCGTCGCGCGCGCCGAACTGCCGTCGCCGGTGCTTGCCGACGCACTGGCCGTCTATCGCGCGATCGGTGAAGTCGAGGCGGCGGCGCATGGCGTCGGCATCGACGAGGTGCACTTCCACGAGGTCGGCGCCGAGGACACCATCGTTGACGTCGTCTGCGCCTGCTACGCCACGCACCTGCTGAAGGTCGACGCGATCCACTGCCATGGCCTCGCGCTCGGCAGCGGCACGATCCATGCCGAGCACGGCCTGCTGCCGGTTCCTGCGCCCGCGACCGCGGCGCTGCTGCGCGGCGTGCCGGCGCGGCGCGGCGGTCCGCGCGGCGAGCGCACGACGCCGACCGGTGCAGCACTGCTGCGCGTGCTGTGCGACGGCTTCGACGAGCCGCTGACGTTCACGACCGAGGCGACCGGCTACGGCGCCGGCACGCGCGACGACGCCGAACTGCCGAACCTGCTGCGCGTCAGCGTCGGCACGCTGGCGCCGGCGACGTCGGCGGGTGAACTGTGCGAGCTGCAGTGCCACGTCGACACCGCCACCGGCGAGCAGGTCGGCTGGCTGCTCGACGAGTTGCTGGCGCGCGGCGCCGTCGACGCATTCGCGACCGCGATCACGATGAAGAAGGGCCGCACCGGCGTGCTGTTGACGGCGCTGTGCGACGACGCACGGGTGCGACCGTTGGAACAGTTCCTGTTGGAAGAGGCCGGCACGCTCGGTGTGCGGCGCCATCGCGTGCAGCGCACCGTGCTGGAGCGCTGGCAGGAGACGCGTGCGACGGCCTTCGGGGCGGTGCGCTTCAAGTGCGCGCGCCTGCCGAGCGGCGCGGTCGTGGCGCGGCCCGAGGACGACGAACTGCGGCGTATCTGCGCCGAACACGCCTTGGGCCGGGCCGAGGCGCTGCGGCGGTTGTCGTTGTGAAGCCGGCGCGGTCGGTTGACGCCGCCCGGGCCTTGTCGAGGCTGGCCGGCCGCCGCATCCTGGCGCGCCGATGAACGCTGGCGCCGCACTCGCTCTCGTCGCCACTGCGGCGCTCGCCTGGCGCGCCGGCGCGACTTTGGTTGCCGAGGGCGCGCGCCTCGCGGCGCCGGGCCAGCCGACGTGGCGCCAGCGCCTGCTCGATCCGACGGAGGCGCGCATCCGGCGCGCGCTCGGCGACGACGCGACGCTGCTGTTCGCGTTGCAGGCGGCGGCGCCGCGGCCTGCGCTCGTGCTCGTCGCGCGGCCCGACGGCGACCCGCGCACTTTGACGCCCGAGCGCTTCAAAGAGCTCGACCGACGCAACGGGCGAATCGTGCAGTTGCAGGCGCTCGCCTATCCCGATCCGTGGCTACAGGAGGTGGCTGATCCCTACAGCGTCGCCGCCGGGCTCGCCGCGAGCGGGCGCGACGTGCGCGTGCTGCAGTTGGCGGGCGACGCGCCGCCCGCCGACGCGGCGGCGTGGGCCGCGGCGGAACTGCCCGGCGGCAACCGGTTGTGGGCACGCCCGTGACGCTGCTCGGCTTCTTGTGGACGATCCTCGTCACGGTCGTGGCGCCGGCGCTGTTCGGCCGCGGCCTGCTGCTCGTGGCCGGCGCCACCGGTCTCGGCCGCGCGCCGCAGTGGGGGCACGGGTTCCTGCTCGGCCAGTGCCTGCTGGCCCCGCTGACGCTGCTCCAGGCGTGCTTCGACTGGCCGGTGCCCGGCGCCATGGCGCCGCTGCTCGCCGGCGCCATCGGCTGGGCGCTCGCGCGCCGCGCCGCGTCGGCGGCCCCGACGGAAGCCGCGGTCGGCGGCAGCCGGGCCGTCGCGTGGGCTACGGGCGTCGCGATCGCGCTGTTCGTCGAGCGCTGCCTCGCGGCGGCCGCGGACCCGATCCGCGTCAGCGACGAGGCATTCAACTGGGCCGCGAAGGCCAAGGCGTTGTTCGCGGGTCCGTGGTCGCGCATCGGCGAACCGCTGGCGCACTTCGTCAGCCACGCCGACTACCCCCTGCTCGATCCACTGGCGCAGATGCAGGCGTTCGCCGCCGCCGGTCGCATCCTGCATTGGGAGAACCGCGCGCCGGTGCAGGCCTTTGGCGTGGCGCTGCTGCTGCTGCTCGGTCCGGCGCTGGCGGCGCGCGCGCGGCCGGTCGCCGCCAGCGCCGCGCTCCTGGCGTTCCTCGGCACGCGGTTCTCGACCTACGGCGCGACGGCGTACGCCGACGTGATGCTCGCCACTCTCGCGTTTGGCGCATTCGACGCGCTGTCGCGGGCGCGCGCGACGGACGGGCGTGTCTGGTGGCCGGTCGCCTGCGTGCTGCTCGCCGGCGCCGTGGCGACCAAGCAGGAGGGCTTGCTCGTCGCTGGCGCGGTGTTGGCGCCGTTCGCCGCCGAGCGCGCGCTCGCGGGGCCGCGGCGGGCGGTCGCAGGCTGGCGGCGCGCGATCTGGTTGGTCGTGCCGGCGCTCGCGGCCGCAGGACAGGCGCGCTTCATCGTCGCGTACGGACTTGCCAACGACATGCTCGACGCGCCGGGGCGCGCCGGACTTGCGACCCGGATCGTGGCGCAGGCCGGCACGCATGGTCCGAAGGTTCTGGATTACCACTTCGAACTGCTGCTCGACGGCGCGGCAACCGGTTGGTTGCCGCTCGGGTTGTTCGTCGCCGCGCCGCTGGCCGTGGTCCTGCGGGGGCGCGACGTCGTCGCTGGCGTCGTCGCGCACGCCTGCTGCGCCTGCGGCCTCGCGCTCGCCGCCTACATGGCGGTGTTCGTCGGCACCGTGCACGACCTCGCCTGGCACCTCGGCGTCGCCGCCGACCGCACGACGCTGCACATCCTGCCGATCGCCGCTCTTGGCCTCGCCGTCGCTGCGGCGCCGCGCGCGGCCGCTACGCGCGGCCCATGAACTCGCCGGTCTCGGTCGAGATCTTCAGCGTCTCGCCGACCTTGATGTGCGCTGGCACCTTGACCACGAGGCCCGTCGACATCGTCGCCGGCTTCTGCACGGCGCTGACCGTGTCACCGCGCACTGCGTCCTCGGTCTCCTTGACGTCCAGCGTGACGATCGGCGGCAGCTGCACCGTCAGCGCCTCGCCGTCGCAGAACACCACCGTCGCGTTGCTGTTGTCGGTGATGAACTGCATCGACTCGCCGATGACCTCGGCGCTGAGCACGAACTGCTCGAACGACTCGTTGTCCATGAACGTGTAGCCAAGCGAGTCCTTGAACAGGTACTGCGCCTCGCGCGAGTCGAGGTACACGATGTCGAGCGTGTCGCTCGTCTTCATGCGCACCTCCTTCTGCCGGCCGTTCTTGAGGTTCTTCAGGTAGACGTGGTGGATCGCGCGCAGGTTGCCCGGCGTGAGGTGGTCGTAGCGCGTGATTTGGTAGAGGTCGTTCTCGAAGCGGACAACCATGCCCTTCTTGCATTCGGTGACGCGGATCGCCATGGCTGACGGTGCGGAGTCGGGTTCGTGCGTGGTGGTGGGGCCGCGTGGGCGGCAGGAGGGCGAACAGGATAGCGGCGGCCCGGCCGCGCGGCGAGGGTTGCGCGCCGTCGCCGGCGAACGTCCAATGGCCCGCATGACCATGACGCAAAGCCAAGTCGACCGCCGCCGCTTCCTCGCCACCGCCACCGCCGCCGCCGTCGCGGTCCGCCTGCCGGCGTCGCTCGGCGCTCTGGCGGCGCCGCGCGCGCCGTTGTTCGAGATCAGCCTGGCGCAGTGGTCGCTGCACCGCGCGCTGCGCGGCAAGGAACTCGACAACCTCGACTTTCCAAAGAAGACGCGCTCCTTCGGCATCGGCGCCGTCGAGTACGTCAACCAGTTCTTCGCCGACAAGGCGCGCGACGAGAAGTACCTCGCCGAGTTGAAGAAGCGCTGCGACGGTGAAGGCGTGAAGAGCCTGCTGATCATGTGCGACGGCGAGGGCGCGCTCGGCGACCCCGACGAGAAGCGCCGCACGCAGGCGGTCGACAACCACCACCGCTGGGTCGAAGCCGCGAAGTTCCTCGGCTGCCACTCGATCCGCGTCAACGCCCAGAGCCGCGGCAGCTGGGAGGAGCAGAAGAAGCTCGCCGTCGACGGCCTGCGTCGCCTGTCCGAGTTCGGCGACAAGCACGGCATCTTCGTCATCGTCGAAAACCACGGCGGCCTCTCCAGCAACGGCAAATGGTTGGCGGAGACGCTGAAGGCCGCCGACCATCCGCGCTGCGGCGCGCTGCCGGACTTCGGCAACTTCCGCGTCAGCGACAAGGAGACGTACGACCGCTACGTCGGCGTCGACGAACTGATGCCGTTCGCCAAGGGCGTCAGCGCCAAGAGCCACGACTTCGACGACGCCGGCAACGAGGTCCACACCGACTACGCCCGCATGCTCGAGATCGTCGTCGGCAAGCACGGCTGGCGCGGCCACATCGGCATTGAGTACGAGGGCGGCAAGCAGTCGGAGGACCAGGGCATCGCCGCGACCAAGGCGCTGCTCGAGCGCGTTCGCGACGCCATGCAGCAGGCGCTCGACGCCAAGGCGGGCGGCGGCAAGGCCGGCGTTGACGGAGGCGGCAAGTGAACGAGCGCCTCCGCAAACTGCCGACCTACCCGATGGAGCAACTGGCCGGCTGGAAGCGGCAGTTGCAGCAGGCCGGCAAGACGATCTACGACTTTGGCACCGGCGACCCGCGCGAGCCGACGCCGGCGATCTTGCGCGACGCGCTCAAGGCCGGCGTCGCCGACGTCTCCCAGTACCCGCCGACCAAGGGCGCGAAGGCGCTGCGCGACGCTGTCGCTGGCTACCTGCGGCGGCGCTTCGATGTCACGGTCGACGCCGAGACCGAGGTGATGGCGACGATGGGCAGCAAGGAGTGCCTGTTCCACCTGCCGATGACCTTCGTGCAGGTGCCGAGCGACAAGGACCTCGTGCTGTACGGCGAGCCGGCGTACCCGGTGTACGAGATCGGCGCGCTGTTCGCGGAGGCGTGGACCTACGCCGCGCCGCTCGGCGTGCACAACGGCTACGCGCTCGACCCCGACGCGCTGCCGGAGTCGGCGCTCAAGCGCGCGTCCGTGGTGTTCCTCAACTACCCGCACAACCCGACCGGCTTCTGCCTGCCCGACGCGCTCTATCGCCGCTGGGTCGAGGCGCGCAACGAGTACGGCTTCGTGCTGGTCAGCGACGAGTGCTACGTCGACCTCGGCTACGACGGCGTCCGGCCGAAGAGCCTGCTGCAGTTCGGCCGCAAGGGCTGCCTCGTCGTGCACTCGCTCAGCAAGCGCTCGGGCATGACCGGTTACCGCAGCGGGTTTGTCGCCGGCGACGCCGAGCTGATCGCCACCTACGCGCGCTTCCGCGCCAGCATGGGCACAGCACCGCAGGAATTCGTGCAGGCAGCGGCGACGGTGGCGTGGAACGAGGCGTCGCACGTCGAGGCGCGCGTCGCGACCTTCGCGCAGAAGCGCCGCGTGCTGCTCGACCTGTGCCGCGCGCGCGGCTTGCAGGTGCACGGCAGCGAGGCCGGCCTGTACCTGTGGATCGAGGTCCCGGCCGACACCGACGGCGTCGCCTACGCGCAGCGGTTGCGCGAACACGGCATCGTCGTCGCGCCGGGCGCGTTCTTCGGCAAGGGCCAGGAGCGCTACATCCGGCTGGCGCTGGTGCCGACCGTCGACGAGTGCCGGCAGGTCGCGGCGCTCTGGCCGCGGTGAGCGACTAGCGCCGACGTCCGCGACTCACCGGCCGCCGGCGCCGCGCACGAACGGCAGGCCGCAGCTAGCCCACTGCGCGATGCCGCCGCGCAGGTTGGCGAGCTTGGCGAAGCCCGCCTTCGCCAGGATGTCGCAGGCGGTGCGGCTGCGCACGCCGTGCTCGCAGTGCACCAGCCAGTTGGCGTTCTTGTCGAGTTCGCCCAGGCGCAGCGCGAGCTCCTGCACCGGCACCAGCGCCGCGCCCGGCAGCCTATGGCTCTGGTGCTCTGGCAGCGTGCGCACGTCGAGGATGCGCAGCGTCGGGTCGGCGGCGAGTTCCTTCTGCGCGTCGGTCGGATCGAGGTCGCGGTAGCTCATGGCGGGGCGAGGATGGGACTGCGACGACGCGCTCGCGTCAATCGAGGTGGCCGCGGTCGCTGTCGCCCATGGCGACGTCGCGCGTCGGGAAGTACTCGCGCCAGCGCGCCGACACCTTCTTGGCGGTGTCCGGGTCGCAGAACAGTTCCTTCGGATACGTCGGCTTCATGCGCGCGTCGATCACGACCGGCGGCGTCCAACTGGGCTGCGTGCGCACGAGCTGCAGGTCCTTGCCGTGCAGGTCGGACGCCGGCTCGAAGCGCGTGAACGTCGTCCACAGGAAGTTGACCGCCGACTTCGCGGCCTTGTCGGCGTCGTCGACCAGCACGACGAGCGGCCAACTGGCGAGCGCTGGGACCTGCGCGAGGTCGCGCGCGGCCGTGCGCCAACCGGCGAAGGCCGGCCCTTGCACGACGAGGCAGCCGGGGCAGAACACGCGCGCCTTTTCGAACTGCGGCGGCAGCGCGCCGGAGAACTCGGTCGGCAGCGTTCGCACCGGCTCGCCGAGACCAAGTAGCACACCCTTGCTGCCCTTGTTGACCGCCGGGCCGGCGTAGTCGAGCGTGTCCATCGACAGGCTGCCGAACACGTACAGGTCGGTCTGGAAGCGCGTGCGCGCGAGGATGTGCGCGAGCGTCGTCTTGAAGTCGCGCAGGTCGACCGGCTTGTCGGTCAGCAGCAGGAACTTGGTCAGGCTGAGCTGGCCTTCGCCGAGGATGCGGAAGGCGCTCTGCATCGCTTCGCGGCCGTAGCGCTCCTGCACCACGGCGGACGCGAGCGCGTGGTAGCCGGTCTCGCCGTACGACCACAGGTCCTTGACCTGCGGCATCGCCACCTTGGCGAGCGGCAGCAGCAGTTCCTGCAGGTAGTCGCCGAGGAAGAAGTCCTCCTGGCGCGGCTTGCCGACCACGGTGGCGGCGAGGATCGGTTCGCGCCGGCGCGCCAGCGTGTGCACGCGCACCAGCGGGTAGTCGTGGCGCAGCGAGTAGTAGCCGTAGTGGTCGCCGAACGGGCCCTCGGGGTGGCGCTCGCCCGGATGCACGTCGCCGAGGATGCAGAACTCGGCGTCGGCCTGCAGCGGCAGCGGCGTGTGCGCCGACCTGGCGCTGCGCAGGCGCTGGCCGAGCAGCAGCGAGCACAGCAGCACCTCGGGCACGTTCTCCGGCAGCGGCGCGATCGCCGACAGGATCAGCGCCGGCGGCCCGCCGATGTGCACGGCGACCGGCATCGGCGTGCTGAGGCGCTCGTGCTCGGCGAGGTGGAAGCCGCCGCCCTTGCCGATCTGCACGTGCAGGCCGACGCGGTCATCGCCGTGCCGCTGGATGCGGTACATGCCGAGGTTGCTGCCGAGCCCGCGCGGGTGCTCGGTGTAGACCAGCGGCAGCGTGACGAACGGCCCGCCGTCCTCGCTCCACGTGCGCAGCAGCGGCAGGCGGTTCAATGCCGGCGGCCGGTCCTGCACCTCGAGCAGCGGCGCCCGGCGCACGCGCTTGCGCCCGACCTTGAGCAGCGAGCCGATCAGGTCGCGCTGGGCCCACAACTTGCCGAGACTCGGCGGCAGCATCGTGTGCGGCGCGTCGGCAAGGCGCTGGACCAGCTCGAGCGGGCGGCGGCCGAACGCGAGTTCGACGCGACGCACGGCGCCGAACAGGTTGGTCACCACCGGCCACGGCGAGCCCTTGACGCGGCGGAACAGCAGGGCGGGGCCGCCGGCGGCGATGACGCGGCGGTGCACCTCGGCGGCTTCGAGGTCCGGGTCGACCTCGGCGTCGATGGTCACGAGGTCGCCTTCCCGCCGCAGCAGGTCGAGGAACGCGCGCAGGTCGAGCAGCGGGGAGGTCATCGGCGGGCGGGGGCGGCGAGGAAGGCGCGCACGATCGCGGCAACGCGGGCGGTGGCGCCGGGCGCACCAAGGCGTGCCCGGACTTCGTCGAGGCCCAGCCGCCAGGATGCACGCGCGCCCTCGTCGTGCCAAAGTCGCCGCGCCGCCGCGAGCACCGCGTCCCAGCCCTCGGGTCGGTGGAAGCAGAACTCCGGCACGACTTCGCGGCCGGCGATCAGATTGGCGGCGGCGATGTACGGCACGCTCAGGATGTTGCGGTAGCCGAGCGTCGCCAGCGGCCCGCGCAGCTGGTAGACGACGATCGTCGGGTTGCCGTGCAGGACGGCTTCGAGCGAGCCAGTGCCGCTCTTGGCCAACACCAGATGCGCGCCGGCGAGCCACGGCGCCAGCGCGCCTTCGTGGTGTTCGACGAAGCCGGCGTCGTGGCTGGCGAGCAGTTCGCGGATGCGGGCGGTGCGGCGCGGGTTCTTGTGCGGCAGCACGACGCGCAGGCCCGGCGCGTCGGCGCACAAGGCCTTGGCGACGCTGAGCAGGCCCGGCAGGTTGGCGTCGATCTCGGAACGACGGCTGCCCGGCAGCAGCACGAGCGTGCGCCGGGCGCGCACGGCGGCGACGGCGGCGGCTTCCGGCGGATGCGCGGCGAGTTCGTCGAGCAGCGGGTGGCCGATGTAGGCGGCGGGCACGTCGAAGCGGCGGAAGAACGCCGTCTCGAACGGCAGGATCGTCAGCGAGCCGTCGACGGCGCGGCGGTAGCGGCGCATGCGCCACGGGCCCCAGGCCCAGTACTGCGGCGCGACGTAGTGCAGCACCGGGATGCCGCGACGCGTGGCGGCCTTGGCCATCACCACGTGCAGGCCCGGATAGTCGACCAACACGACGAGGTCCGGCGGGTCGTCGCGCAGCACGCGCAGGTAGGCGGCGAAGGTGCGCAGGAGCAGCGGCAGCTGCGCCAGCACGCCGCGCACGCCCATGACCGCGTGCTCGCTGAGATGGACCTTCACGTCGGCGCCGGCCTGCTGCAACTGCGCGCCGCCGAAGGCCGTCGCCCGCACGCCGGGCAGTTCGCGCAAGAGCCGCGCAGCGTGCGCTTCGCCACTGGCTTCGCCGGCGGACAGGAAAACGTGCGGCACGGCACCGCGCGGCGGGCGCCGTGCGGCGAAGAAACCTTGCAGGTCGGCCGTCTGGTCGGCGGGCGGCGTGGCCGGGGCGCTTGCCAGCGCCTCGCGCGCCAGCTGTCGCCAGCGCCGGCGCGCCGGCAGGTACAGCAGCAGCCGCAGCGGTGTCAGCAGTGCGCGTAGCAACTCGCGCAGCAGCGTCAGCGCGACCTCGAGCGCGACCGGGATCACGGCGTCGCCTGGCGCAGCGCGCGGTAAGCGAGCGTGTAGAGCGCCGCCGTCGCCAGCAGCAGCCACGTCGTGTAGCCGGGGCCAGCGCTCGGGTCGAACATCTGGCGCACCGAGACGTTGCCGTTCAGCAGCGGTCCGTACCACTCGAAGTCGGCGAGGCGGAACAAGCTGTACGGCCGCAGCCGCTGCGTCAGGTAGACGCCGATCTGCAGGATCGCGAACGCACCGATGCCGGCGGCGACGTGCGCCTGCGTGCGCATCAGCACCGACAGCCACGTCGTGCCGGCGAGGAAGCACAGCACGAACATGCTGGCGTGCAACGAGCAGAGCAGCAGCTCGACGAGCGGCAGCTCGAGATCGATCTGCCGGCTCCAGTGCATCGCCGACAAGTTGACCAGGAAGATCGGCAGCAGCAGGCACAGCGCCGTCGGCCACGACTTCTGCCACAGGATCGCGCCGCGGCTGATCGGTCGGCTGAGCAGGAACTCGAACGTCTGATTCTCACGCTCGCGCGCGAACAGGCCCGTGCCGAACAGCACCGCAGCAGCGACGCAGACGAGGTTGGTGCTGCGGAACAACAGCATCACCGCCGCCCAGTTGGTGTAGGCGATCTGCTCGTCCTTGTCGGTGACGCCCTGGAGGATGCGCTTGGCGAAGTCGATGCCGAGGTTCTTGAACAGCGTCGAGCGCTGCAGGTCCTCGTAGATGTCCGGCCACAGCAGCAGCACCGGCGCGCACAGCGCCTCGAGGATCAGCAGATAGGCGAGCGCCATCCAGCGCACCTCGCGCCACGTCTTGCCGGCGATCATCGGCTGCCCGCCTTGCCGAGGTCGGCGAACAGCGCGTCGTAGAGGTCGTCGAGCCGCGGCACGCCGATCTCGGCGCCCTCGACGACGCCGTCGGGCACGCTGCGCAGCCACGCCATCGGGTCGCCGTCGGTTTCGACGACCAGCGTGTCGTCGGGTTCGCGGCGCAGTTCGCGCGCGCCCGCCGGCAGCGATGCGCCCGGCTGCAGCCGCAACCGCGGCCGGCGGCGCAAGCGCGCCCGCGCCGCCGCGACGTCGTCGGCGGCGAGCAGCGCGCCCTGCCAGAAGAACACCAGCCGGTCGGCGAGCGACTCGATCTCGAACAGGTGGTGGCTGCTGAGCACGATGGTCTTGCCAGCGGCCTTCATCGCGCGCAGTTCGTCGCGCAGGGTCATGCGCATGCTGGCGTCGAGCGCGCGATCCGGCTCGTCGAGAAGGTAGAGGTCGAGGTCCGGCGCGAGCGTCGCCAGCAGCGCCAGCTTCTGCTTCATGCCGGCGCTGTAGCTGCGCACCTTGCCGGCGAGCGGCAGCGCGAAGGCGTCGGCCAGCCGGCGTTCGCGGGCGTCGTCGCGGCGCGGATGGAAGCCGCGGCAGAAGGCGAGGAACTGCGCGCCGGTCATCTGCAGGTAGACGCCGGTTTCGCCGGGCAGGTAGCCGGTGCGCGCCGCGATCGCCACGGCGTCGCGCGCCGGGTCGAGGCCGAGCACCGACAGTTCGCCGGCGTCGCGCGACACCAGGCCGAGCAGCAGGCGCAGCAGCGTCGACTTGCCAGCGCCGTTGGGTCCGACGAGGCCGAGCAGTTCGCCATGGCCGACGGTCAGCGAGAGGTCGCGCAGCACGGCGGCGCCGCCGAACGACTTGCCGAGGCCGGCGCAGCGGATGGCGGGCGCGCTCATGCGACCTCGCGCAGGAAGTTGGCCAGCAGCGAAGCACCGTGCGGCGTGCGGAACGACTCGGGATGGAACTGCACGCCGAAGGTCGGGTGCTGGCGGTGGCGCAACGCCATCACGGCGCCGTCGGCGGCGCGCGCCGTGACGACCAGATCGGGGGGCAACGGGTCGGCGACGTAGAGCGAGTGGTAGCGGCAGACCTCGAGCGGCTGCGGCAGGCCCGCGAACAGGCCGCAGCCATCGTGCGCGATCGCGCTGGTGCGGCCATGGCGCGGTTCGCCGCGCACGACCGCGCCGCCGAACGCCGCGCCGATCGCCTGGTGGCCGAGGCAGACGCCGAGGATCGGCCGTTCGCCGGACCAGCGGCGGATCGCCGCGATCGACGCGCCGGCGTCCTCGGGGCGACCGGGGCCGGGGGAGACGACGAGTCCCCGCGCCGACGCCAACGCCGCGACGGCGATCCGGTCACTGCGAACGACCTCAACGGCGGCACCGAGCGCGCCTAGTGCCTGCGCGAGGTTCCACACGAACGAGTCCTTGTTGTCGAGCAGGAGGATCAATCCGGCTGGCGGGACAGTATCGTCCTCGCCTTCCCGATGAACATCCTGATCGTCGGTCTGGGCGAAGTCGGCAGCTACCTCGCGAAGGTGCTGTCCACCGAAGGCCACACCATCACCATCATCGATCCGGACCTGCAGCGGATCCGCCGTGTCGCCGATCTGCTCGACGTGCAGGCCGTGCACGGCGACGGTTCGCGCCCGGACGTGCTCGACAAGGCCGACGCACCGGCTGCCGACCTGCTGCTGGCGGTGTCGAACGACGACAAGGCCAACATGCTCACCTGCCTGTTCGGCAAGCGCATGGGGGCGAAGAAGACGGTCTTGCGCCTGCGCGACACGTCGGCGGTGCGCCGCTCGCGCACGTTCTTCCGGCGCAACCTGCAGTTCGACCTGCTGCTGTCGCTCGACGACCTCGCCGCCGAAGAGTTGGTGAAGACCGTGCGCCAGACCAAGGGCCTCAGCGTCGACAACTTCGCCGAGGGCCGCGTGCAGCTGCGGCGCTTCCGCGCCCTCGCCGATGGCCCGCTCGCTGGCCACTCGCTGAAGGACCTCAAGCTGCCGGCCGGCACGATCATCGCGGCCATCGACCGCGAGCACGAGGTGCTGGTGCCGAGTGGCGCCGATGTGCTGTGCGTCGACGACGAGGTGTTCGTGCTCGGCGAACCCAAGGCGCTGGCGGCGTTGGCGAAGAACATCGGCCACAAGCAAGAAACCACCCGCAGCGTCCTCATCTTCGGCGGCACCGGCATCGCGCTGCAGGTGGCGCAAGCGCTGCACCGCGACCACGTCGCCGTGCGCGTCGTCGTCGAGGACCGGCAGGAGGCCGAGCGGCTCAGCGAGACGCTCAAGGGCTGCACCGTGCTGCACGCCGACGCGACCGACCTCAACTTCCTCCAGGAGGAGCACGTCGGCGAGGTCGACGCGTTCCTCGGCGTGACAGCGGAGGACGAGCGCAACCTGATGTCGTGCCAGCTGGCGAAGTCGCTCGGCGTCGGGCGCGCCATCGCGTTGGTGCAGAAGCCCGACTACGTGTCGCTGTACCAGCGGCTGGGCATCGACGTCGCCGTCTCGCCGCGCCTGTTGTGCGCCAATCGCACGCTGGCGTTCGTGCGCAGCCGTAGCATCTCGTCGATCGCTTCGATCGAGGAGGGCAAGGCCGAAGTGCTCGAGCTCGAGCTGCCCGCCGGCAGCAAGCTCGTCGGCAAGACGCTGAAGAACGCCGGCTTCCCGCGCGGCTGCGTCGTCGCGGCGATCACGCGCGAGGACGGCACGGTGGTGATCCCGCGCGGTGGCGACGAGTTGCAGCCGCATGATCAGCTCGTCGTGTTCGTGCTCAACAAACTGGTCGACAAGGTGCTCGCGCTCGCAGGCATCGAGCGCGAGGACTGACGTCGCGAGGAGCGAACGTCAGTTGCGCTTCATCACCCGAATGTCGTCCGGCCGGAACTTCGGCACGACGTCCACCGGGTGCGCGTGCGGCTTGGCCAGCATCTCGCGCAGCCGGTCGCAACCGGCGAACACGTAGTACGTGCCCGCAGCTGGGCCGCCGTCGACGATCGCGCGGCCGGCGACGAGGCCGACGAAGTGCAGGTTGCCGTCCTCGGCCTTGCGCAGCACGGCGGCGCCGGTCGGCAGCGGCTCGGCTGGGGCGACGAGCGCGTCGCCGCGCACGCCCTCGGTCAGCGCCAGTTCGACGGCGACGCTGCGCTCGCTGCGGCCGTCCGGCGTCCACATCGCCACGAGTTCGTCGTCGGGCAGCAGCGGCCGGTCGACGGCGCGCGCGTGCTGGGTCTTGAGGTCGATCTCGGCGCGCACGAAGCCGCCGCCGACCGCCGCGAGCGTGCCGGTCTCGACGATTGGCGTCGGACCGAGGAAGTAACGCACCCGGCACGGGCCTTCGACTGCGGTCCGACCGAGCGTCAGCACGCCGAACTCGGTGGCGGCGCCGAACTCGACGCCGCCCGTGGTCTCGACGAGCGCGACCGGCCGGCTGCGGTCGACCTTTGGCACGCCCGAGAAGAACCACGCCGAGCACGACGACAGGGCGAGGGTCAGGGTCAGGAGCCAGAGGTGACGCATGGCCGGGCAGCGTAGGGCCGCGCCGCTCGCGCGTCGACCGTTCACTCGACCACGAGCCGGTTGCGGCGCTCGCCGAGCTGTCGTCGCAGCACGGCTAGGAGCGCCGTTGCCACGATGAACAGGCCAATGACGAGTCCACACCAGAGGCCTGCCGGACCCCAGCCGAGCCCGAAGGCGAGCAGGCAGCCGAGCGGCAGGCCGAGCAGCCAGAAGCCGACGATGTTGGCCCACACCGGCGAGCGCACGTCACCGAGTCCGCGCAGGCAGCCGATGGCGACCACCTGCACGCCGTCACCGATCTGGAAGATGCCGGCGATCGGGATCAGCGTCAGCGCGTAGGCGAGGTGTTGCGGCTGGTTGGTCAGCACGTTGGCCAGCAGCCTGGGCGCCAGTAGGAACAGCAGCATGAAGCCGGTCATCACGACGGCGGCGACCGTGATCGCGGCGCGGGCGGCGCGCGCAGCCGCGGCGCCGTCGCCGCGACCGACGGCCCAACCGACGCGCACGGACGCGGCCATCGCGAGCCCGAGCGGCACCATGAAGCTCAGCGACGCGAGTTGCATCGCGACCTGATGGCCGGCGACGCGGGGGCCGTCCGCGCCATCGCGGCTGCGGTGGTCGATGTCGCCGATCAGCAGCGCGACGGCGGCGAAGACGCCCATCTCGAGCAGGAACTGCGCGCCGATCGGCGTGCCCAGGCGCAGCAGGCGCAGCAGCGGCGCCTGCGCGAACGCAGCCGTGCGCACGGCGCGTTCGCGCAGCGGCAGCAGGGCCGGCGCGAGATCACGCCAGCCGAGCGCGATGAGGCCGCCCAACATCAGCCAGCGGCTCAACACGGTCGCGATCGCAGCGCCGTGCGCGCCCATCGTCGGCGCGCCGAACTTGCCGAAGATGAGGATCCAGTCGAGCAGCGCGTTGAGCAGGTTGCCGCCGACGATGGTTGCGACCTGCGGCAACAGGCGCGCGTGGGCTGAGAGCACGCTGCGGCAAGTGGTGAACCACAAGAACGGCAGGATCGACAGCATCTGCCAGCGCGCGTAGTCGGCAGCAGGAGCGATGAGATCGGCCGGCTGATTCGCCAACTCGAGCCACTGCGCCGCCGGCAGCAACAGCAGCGAGGCTGGCAGCGACAGCGCGACGGCGAGCAGCAGCGCGCGGCCGAACACGCGCGGGATGGCGGCGCGGTCGCCAGCGCCGACGGCCTGCGACAGCAGCGGGTCGGCGGCGGCCAGCGCGCCCATGCAGAACATCGAAACGATCCAGACGAGCGTATTGCCGAGCGCCATGGCCGGCAGCGCCGCCGCGTCGTAGTGGCCGAGCATCGCCAGGTCGACGAAGTTCAGGCCGGTCAGGCCCAGTTGGACCAGGGCGATGGGCAACCCGAGCCGCAGCAGCTGCCGCACCTCGTCACCGAACGAGCGGCTTGGCGTCTGGCTGGCTGCGGGCGGGCTGATGTCCATACGGGGGCGCGCACTGTTGGATGGCGTCGCCGTTGTTGCAAGTCGGTGGGAAGCGACGGTGGAATGCGCGAACGTGCCGGTGCCGAAGCGGGTTCCGTCGGGGAAAATCTGTGGAGATAACGCCCCGGTTGTGGACAGCTTTGTGCAAAAAATCGTGCAAAGCCTGCGGGCAGGACTGCACACCCCGATGCGTCGCTGCGGGGTCCATGCCCGCTGGACGGCGGCTGGTCTTCGCCGCCTCGCGGCGCCCTGGGCATCGACCTGCTTGCAGCGCGGTCAAGGTTCGGTATCCGTTAGGTGTCATGGAGCGCCGCATCCTGCACATCGACATCGACGCCTTCCTCGCCTCGGTCGAGCAACTGCGCGACCCGAGCCTGCTCGGCCGCCCGGTCGCCGTCGGCGCCGGCGTCGTCGCCTCCCGGTCGTACGAGGCCAAGGCTTGCGGCGTCGCCACCGCGATGCCGCTGCACGAAGCGCGGCGTCGCTGTCCCGAACTCGTCGTCCGGGACGGCGACGCGCGCCTCGTCGAGCGTTACCGCCAGCGCGTCGCCGAGACGCTGCGGCAGTTCTCGCCGGTGGTGGAGGTCTGCTCGCTCGACGACTTCTACGTCGACCTCACCGGCGTGCCGCTGCGCGTGGCGCAGGCGCTCGCCGGCGATGCGACGGTCGATGCCGAGCGCTCGCTGGCGCCGTTGTGCCGCGAGCTGCGCGCCGCCGTGCGCGCGGCCACCGGCCTGTCGGTGGCGCAGGGCCTCGGCCGCACGCGCGCGGTCGCGCGCATGGCGACGACGCGCGCCAAGCCGGGCGGCATCTGCGAAGTGCCCGCTGGCGGCGAGCAGGACTTCCTCGCCGACTTCCCGGTTGAGGCCGTGCCTGGCGTTGGGCCTGTGCGCGCGGCGCTGCTGCACCAGGTCGGCGTGCGCACCGTGCGCGAACTGTGGGACGTCGACCGCGAACTGCTGCGCGCCAGCTTCGGCGCCGCCGGCGACGACATCTGGCGGCGCTGCCGCGGCCTCGACGACGCGCCGGTGCAATCGACGCCGACGCTGCGCAGCATTGCGCGCGAGACGTCGTTCGATCCGGGCGCGCACGCCGACGGCCAGCAGTTGCCGTTCCTGCGGTCGATGCTCGCGTACCTGCTCGATCGCGCGGCGAGCGAGCTGCGCCGCCAGCGCTTGCTCGCGCGCGTCGTGCAGGTGCGGCTACGCCACGTCGACGGTGTCGCCGGCGAGCGCTCGCGCACGCTCGCCGCCGCCAC
Organism: Planctomycetota bacterium; assembly: GCA_016872675.1. Taxonomy (GTDB): domain Bacteria; phylum Planctomycetota; class UBA1135; order UBA1135; family UBA2386; genus UBA2386. Next base: position 105,866 of record VGZG01000001.1, on the reverse strand, counting down.
CGACCGCACCGACGCATTCATCGAAGTCGCCACCGCGCTGCTCGACGAACTGGCGCTGCGGCGCGTGCTGGTGCGCCTCGTCGGCGTGACGCTGACGAGCTTGTCGTTGCCTAAGCCGGCGCAGGGAACGTTGTTTGGCGACGACGGCGAGGCGGCGCGCAAGCGGCTGTTCGCCGCCGTCGACGCGGTGCGCGCGCGCCATGGTTTTGGCGCGCTGGTCGTCGGCGAGGCGGCCGGCCTGCTCGGCGTGCTGCCCGCCGGCCCGCACGGCTTTCGCCTGCGCACGCCGTCGTTGACCAAGTGACGTCGCCGCGACTGCGCGCCGCATCCGGCACGACTTTGACCGCGAAGCGCACGCCGTCGGCCGCGGCCTGCGCCGCCACCGTCACGGCAGCACGGCGACGACGAGGCTGTGCGGATGGTCGGCGAACAGCTTGCCGAGGTGGCCGGCGGCCGCGACGTTGCGGCGCTCGGACAGCGCGCGCAGGCCGGCGGCGAGCCGTTGGCCGGCGGCGAGTTCTTGCCGCAGGCTCTGCGCCCACGGCGCCGCGTCCTGTTCGGGCAAGCGCCGCAGCAGCAACTCGAACGTGCCGGAGGTGAGTGGGTAGCCAAATGCGCCGGTGCCGGACGCATCGTCGTCGGCCTTCAGCCGGCCGAGGAACGCCTGCGCGACGTCGGCGTGGCGGGCCAACAGCACGAAGCCGAGCAGGCACTCGCGCGCGCCGGTCTCGGCGTCAGCGACCTGGTCGGCGAGCGCGAACCAGGCGGCGGGATCGGACAGCGGCAGCGCCTGTTCCTTCGCCGAGCGGCGCGCCGGATCGACGGCGAACAGCTGGTTGGTCGCGCGATCCCAGCGCGTCGCCTGGAGCGTCGTCGTCGCGCCGTTCGCCGGCCCGTTCGCGGCGACCGGGGCCGGCGCCGCGATCGTGATCGCGTTGGCCGCGATCGCCTTGTCGAGCGCGCGGGCGAAGCCGTCGGCGCGCTCGAGCGCGGCGGCGAGCGCGTTGGCGCGCGCTGCGGCCGGCGTCGCCGGCGCGGTGGCGGCGAACGCCGTCGCCGCCGCGAGCGCCGCCGCGAAGTCGCCGCGCGCCACGGCGGCGCGCACGCCCTGCGGGCCGTTGCAGAGGTCGCGGTACTGCGTCCAAACCGCCTCGGCGCGCGCCCTGGCGAGTTCCGTGGCGGCGTCGCCGACGCTGGCGAGGACCTTGCGCGCGGCCTGTAGGTCATCGGCGAGCGCGAGCGGCCACTTGCCGTTGGCGGTGATCGCCTGGTCGAGCGCGGCGGCGGCGGCGGCAACCGCCGCTTCGTCGCCGCCGGCGGCCGCGGCCTGCGCGGCGTCGACGAAGCCCTTGAGGTTGGCGCGCGCGGCGGCGAGCACGGCGTTGCGCAGCGCCACGTGGCGCGCGCGCCAGTCGTCCTCGCCGGCAATGTCTTCGGGCGCAGGCGCGTCGACCGCGCGCATGGCAGCCCCGAAGTCGCCGGCCTGCTGTAGCGCTTCTGCTGCCTGCTGCACCTTCGCCGCGTGTGCTGCGATGCGCTGGCGCAACTGCTCGCGGCGCTGCGCGGCAGCGGTGATCGCGCCGCGGACGTGTTCGGCGCGTTGCTTGGCCTCGTCGCCGGCTGGCGTATCGGGGTGCGCCGCGGCAACCTCGTCGAGAGCCCTGGCCAGTTCCTCGCCAGCGCCGCCGGCCGCCTGCGCCGTCAGCAGCGCGATCGTCGCCTTGTCGGTGCGGCGTTCTTTCTTGAGCGCCTTGATCTCGTCGGCGAACTGCTGCTTCTCGGGGTCGTCGTAGACCTTCTCGATGATCTTTGTGTCGATCGGCTTGGTCGCGGCCCACCAGATCGCGCCGCCGGCGACCAGAGCGGCGGCGGCGGCGAGGCCGATCCACAGGCCCTTCTTCGCCGGCGGCTGCAGCAGCGTCTGCACCGCTTCCTGCAGCTCGGTGGCCGACTGGAAGCGCGCCTGCGGCTCCTTCGCCATCAGCTTCTGGATGATGGCCGTCGTCTCGGCGCTGACGGCCGGGTTGGCCTTGTTCGCCGGCTCGGCCTCGTCCTTCACCTGCGCGCGCAGGATGTCCTTGACCGTCTGGCCGCGGAATGGCGTCTTGCCGGTCACCAGGCGGTAGAACGTGCAGCCGAGCGCGTACAGGTCGGTGCGATGGTCGACCGGCTGCTTCAGCACCTGTTCGGGCGCCATGAAGTGCGGCGTGCCGACGGCCATCTCCTCGGCCTCCGACGTCGCGCCGGCGAGGCCGAGGTCGACGATCTTGACCGTGCCGTGCTGGTCGAGCATCAGATTGTCGGGCTTGATGTCGCGGTGCACGAGCCGCAGCGACTCGGCGAACGCGAGGCCGGCCGCGGCGTCGGCGACGACCTGCAGCGCGCGTTCCTCCGGCATGGCGCCGTTCTTCTTCAGCCAGCCTTCCAGCGAGCCGTCGTGCATCAGCTCCATCGCGTAGAAGTAGGTCTCGTCGGCGTTGGCGACGTCGAAGACCTGCACGACGTTGGGGTGCTGCAGCTTGGCGGCGGCGCGCGCCTCGGCGACGAACTTGCCGACGAAGGCCGGGTCCTTGGTCAGCTCGCGGTTGAGCACCTTGAGCGCGACCTGCCGGTGCAGGCTCGTCTGCTCGGCGCGGTAGACCATGCCCATGCCGCCGCGACCCAACTGGCCGAGGATGCGGTAGCCGGGGATCTCGGGCAGCTCGTTCGCGGGTGCCGCCTGCGGGGCGCCGAACACGATGCGCGTCGTGCCGACCTCCAGCACGTCGCCCTCGGCGAGCGCGGCCACTTCGACCTCGCGGCCGTTGCGGCGCACGCCGGGCGCGAGCGCCTTGACGCCGAAGCCCTGGTCCTTGAGCGCCTTGACCACCGCCTGCTGCGGCGCGACGCCGGGCTCGGCGATGCGCAGGCTGCAGTCCGGCGCGGTGCCGATCGTGGTGGCGCGGTCGCGGTCGAGCGCGATGACGGTGCCTGCGAGGGGGCCGTTCTCGACGATGAGGCGCAAGGGGTCCGGGGCGGTTCTGGGTCGGTGGGGGGACGGACGCCGTCAGTATGACAGTACGACCGCCGCGCCGCGAGGCTCGGCTCAGCGCCCGGCGCGTTCCGTCGCGCGGCCGCGCGCCTGCTTGCCCTGCTCGGCGCGTTGCCGCGCTGCGCCCCACGCGAAGCGCTGGTCGACGAGTTCGCCCATCGCCGCGCCGAGCGCGTCGCCGATGCGCAGGTAGCTCTCGCCGTTGCCGAACCAGTGGTGGCCGTGGCCGGTGTTCGGCGAGTCCTCGGGCCGGCGTAGGAAGTCGCGGGTCGGCACGAAGCGCACGTACGGACCGACGCGCGGATCGGCGCAGCCGTCGCGCTGGCCAGCGCGCAGCGTCGCGTTGTCCATGTTGCCGGTCTCGCCGACGACGAACGGCAGCGTGTCGTCGCCGAACTCGGCGCGAACGTCGAGGATCAGCTGCACGAGGTTCTCGCGGTACGCCGCCGCCGCCGCCGCGTCGCAGCCGTCGTTCCAGCCCTGGAACCAGACGACGCCCTGCAGGTCGGGGTCGCAGTCGGCGGCGAGCTGCGGGAACTCGCGCGGCAGCGCCGCCAGCGCCGCGCGGTAGTCGGCCAGCATGCGGGTGTAGAACGGCCCGACCGCGCCGCCAGCGCCCGGCGACCGGAAGTCGACGGCGAGGCTCTTGCCGCCCCACGCGGTCTTCACCAGCAGCACGGGATTCTGCCAGCGGCGGCCGAGTTGGCGGCCGAGGCCGAGTTCGGGGCCGATGTGGTGGGGGCCGTCGTAGACGCCGAAGCCAACCGACAGCGGCCCGGCCTTCACCGTGCCGTGCTCGGTGGCGTAGCGCACGAACACGTTGTCGCGCACGTGCCAGCCGCCGTCGGGCCGCCGCAGCTCCGGCCACTGCGCTGCGATCGCGGGGTCGGCAAGGAAGCGCGCCAGCGTGCCCTTGCCGCCGTTGTAGTCACGCGCATCGTCGAGGTCGACGACGCCGTGCCCTTCCATGTTGGATTGGCCGGCGAGCAGGAAGACTCTCAGGATCGGCTGCTTCTGCGCGTCGGCGATGGCGGCGGAAAGCGCTGTGGCGAGCACGGCGAGGACATGGCGAGCGAATGGCATCGCTGCAGCTTAGCTGCGCGCGCGTCAACCGCAGCGCGCAATAACTTCGACGCAGCGGCGCGTATTGAGCTGCAGGCGCACGGCGTCGCTGATCTCGCCGCCAGGGACCCACAACACGCGGTCGTCGCCGTCGACGAGCAGCGGCAGGCGGTCGCGGTCGAAGCGCGGCAGGTGACGGCCCTGCATGAAGCGGCGCAGCTCGGTGTCGTGCGTCGCGCCGAGCGGATGGAAGCGATCGCCGGGGCGCCGCGCGCGCAAGCGCCACGGCAGCGGCGCGGTGCGCGGGTCGAGCAACGCGCGGCAGCGCCCGGCTTCGCGCGGCGACGGCGACAGCGGCGGCAGCGGATGCTCGTAGGCCTCCAGCGACCACTCCGTCGCGCCGAAGCGCTGCGGACCGGCGTCCCACGTGAAGCCGACGGCCGCCGCGGCCGGCGCGCCGGCGCGCGCGGGATCGACGAGCAGGAGGCCGTCGCGGGTGCGTTCGGCCAGCAGGCCGCCGCGGCCGGCGAGGCGCGTGCCGTCGGGGGCGCGCAGCAGCGCCATCGCGCGGTCCAGCCACGCCGACGCCGGCGCCCCGGCGGCCGCATGCAGCGACTCGTGCGCCTGCCGCAGCGCGTCGCGGACGAACGGCGCGTCGCTGGCCTCGAGCCCGCGCAGGTCGAGTTCGCAGCGCCACGCGGTCTTGGTGCGCGCGCGCTCGCAAAGAATGCGGCGGCCTTGCGCTTCGACGATCTCGTTGGCGGCGCGCGCGGCGCTGGCGACGGTCATCAGCGCGACGTCGAGGGTGAGGCCGAGCGTGCGCCGCAACGCGGGGATCGTCTCGAGCCGCAGTTCGTTGCGGGCGTAGCCGGGGTCGAGGTTGGTGCTGTCCTCGTAGGCCGTCACGCCGAGGTCGCGCAGCACGCATTCGAGCGTGCTGCGGCGGCAGCGCAGGAACGGCCGCACCAGCAGCACGCGTTGCGCGCCGGCGCCGAGCCAGCGCGCCTCCGGAATGCCGGCGAGGCCGCGCGGCCCGGTGCCGCGCAGCATGCGGAACAGCACGGTCTCGAGATTGTCGTCGGCGTGATGGCCGGTCAGCAGCAGGCCGGCGCCGTGGTCGCTCGCGACGGCGAGCAGGGCGTCGTAGCGGGCCTGCCGCAGCGCGTCCTCGCTGGCGCGGACCTGCCATTCGGGGAGTCGCCGCACGGTCACCGGCACGGCGAGGCGGTTGCACTGGTCGACGACGTGCGCGGCGTTGGCGTGGCTGTCGCTGCGGACCGCATGGTCGACGTGCACGGCGCGCAGCGGCCCCGGCAGGCGGCCCTCGTCGCGCAACCGCGCCAGCGCCAGCAGCAGCACGGTGCTGTCGACGCCGCCCGAAACCGCCGCCAGCACGGGCCGGTCGGCGCCGAGATTCTCGAAGCGGCAAAGGCACCGGACGGTGCTGTCGAGCAGGCGGCGAAAACTGTCCATTGGCCGGGGCTGAAGCGTCGCTAGACTGCTCGGCCCAAACGTCCGCGCAGCCCAACACTCAAGGAGAATAACTCGTCATGGCCATCCGGGTCGCCATCAACGGTTTCGGTCGCATCGGTCGCCTCGTCTTCCGCGCCCTGGTCGAGCAGGGCCTGCTCGGCAAGGAACTCGACGTCGTCGCTGTCGGCGACATCGTGCCGGCCGACAACCTCGCCTACCTGCTGAAGTTCGACTCGATCCAGGGCCGCTTCCAGGGCGAGGTGTCGTCGAAGAAGTCGTCGCCGGACAAGGCCGAGGACGACGTGCTGGTCGTCAACGGCAAGGAGATCGTCGTCGTCAGCGCCAAGACCCCGGCCGAGCTGCCGTGGGGCAAGATGGGCGTGCAGGTGGTCATCGAGTCGACCGGCCTGTTCACCGAGGCGGAGAAGGCCAAGGGCCACTTGCAGGCGGGCGCGAAGAAGGTCGTGATCACTGCGCCGGCCAAGGGCGAGGACATCACGGTCGTGCTCGGCGTCAACGACGACAAGCTCGACCTCGCCAAGCACTCGATCATCAGCAACGCCTCGTGCACGACCAACTGCCTGGCGCCGCTGGTCCACGTCATCCTCAAGGAGGGCTTTGGCCTGACCGAGGGCCTGATGACCACGGTGCACGCCTACACGGCGACGCAGAAGACGGTCGACGGCCCGAGCAAGAAGGACTGGAAGGGCGGCCGCACGGCGGCGCAGAACATCATCCCGTCGACGACCGGCGCTGCGAAGGCGGTGGCGCTCGTGCTGCCCGAGGTCAAGGGCAAGCTGACGGGCATGGCCTTCCGCGTGCCGACGCCGACGGTGTCGGTGGTCGACCTGACGTTCAAGACGGCGAAGGACACGTCGCTCGACGAGATCAAGAAGGCGATCAAGCGCGCCTCCGAGACCTACATGAAGGGCATCCTCGACTACACCGAAGAAGAGGTCGTGTCGTCGGACTTCATCCACTGCAAGGCGTCGTCGATCTTCGACGCTGGCAGTTCGATCGAGCTCAACAAGAACTTCTTCAAGCTGGTCAGCTGGTACGACAACGAGTGGGGCTACAGCAACCGCGTCGTCGAATTGACCCAGAAGATCGCCAAGAGCCTCTGAGGAGCGCGCGATGGCCGGTTTCAAGACCCTGCGCGACCTGCCGCTCGCCGGCAAGCGCGTGCTGATGCGCGTCGACTTCAACGTGCCGCAGGACAAGGCGACGCTCGCGATCACCAACAACCAGCGCATCGCCGCGGCGCTGCCGACGATCCGCTTTGCGCTCGACCAGGGCGCCGCGGTCGTGCTGATGTCGCATCTCGGTCGGCCGGACGGCCAGCGGGTCGAGAAGTTCTCGCTGCGCCCGGTCGCCGCCGAGTTGCAGCGGCTGCTGGGCCGGCCGGTGACGTTCCTCGACGACTGCGTCGGGCCAGCCGTCGAGGTTGCCTGCGCGCCGGGCAGGCTGGCGCCGGGCAGCGTCGTGCTGCTGGAGAACGTGCGCTTCCACCTGGAAGAGGAAGGCAAGGTCAAGGTCAAGGCGAAGGACGGCACGACGACGAGCCGCAAGGCCGAGCCGGCGGCGATCGACGCCTTCCGCGCGAGCCTGCGCCGGCTCGGCGACGTCTACGTCAACGACGCCTTCGGCACGGCGCACCGCGCCCACAGCTCGGTCAGCGGGCTCGTTGGCATGCCGTGCGCGGCCGGCTTCCTGATGCAGCAGGAACTCGACGCGTTCGCCAAGGTGCTGCAGAGCCCGGCGCGGCCGTTCGTCGCGATCCTCGGCGGCGCCAAGGTCAGCGACAAGCTGCCCGTCATCGAGAACCTGCTGCCCAAGGTCGACACGCTGATCATCGGCGGCGCGATGGCGTACACGTTCCTAGCACAGCAGGGCCTGCCGGTCGGCACGTCGCTGGTCGAACGCGACCTCGTCGCGGCCGCCGGCAGGGTGCTGGCCCAGGCCAAGGCCGCCGGCAAGCGCATCCTGCTGCCGGTCGACCACGTCTGCGCCGCCGAGTTCAAGGCCGACAGCCCGGCGAGCGTGCACGACCGCATCCCCGACGGCTTGATGGGCCTCGACATCGGCCCGCGCACCGTCGCCGACTACGTCGCCGCGCTGCGTTCGGCCAGGACGGTGGTTTGGAACGGCCCGATGGGCGTTTTCGAGATGGACGCGTTCTGCAAGGGCACCGAGGCGGTGGCCAAGGCGGTCGCCAGTTCAGGCGCGTTCACCGTCGTCGGCGGCGGCGACTCGGTCGCGGCGGCCGAGAAGACCGGCGTCACCGGCCAGCTGTCGCACGTCTCGACGGGCGGCGGCGCCTCGCTCGAACTGCTCGAGGGCAAGACGCTCCCGGGCGTCGCGGCGCTCGCCAGTTGAGCGCCGGCCGTTCGCGCCGCGCGCTCAGCAGCGCAGCGCCAGCTCGAACTGCTTCACGCGCGCGACCGCGTCGGCGAAACCGTCCTCGGTGAAGTGCGGCTCGACGGTGAACTCGCCGTCCTGGCCGCCCTTGCCGGTGCGCACCAGGATCGTGCCGACTTCGGCGCGCTGGGCGGCGAGGATGTCCGCCGTCGTGTGGCCGATCATCCAGCAGCGGTTGAGGTTCAGGTCGAACTCCTGCTGCGCCATCTTGAAGATGCCCGGTCCCGGCTTGCGGAACACGCTCTCGCGGCGGAAACGGCCCTTGCCCTTGGGGTGGTAGGGGCACGAATAGATCTTGGCGATCAGGATGCGCTGGTCCTGCATGCGCTGCAGGAACGCCTCGCAGAAGCGGGTGAAGTCCTTCTCCCTCACCTCGCCGAAGGCGATGTCCAGGCGGCTGGTCGCGACGAACAACTTGAAGCAGTCTGGGTCGATGCGGCCGAGCGCCTCCAGGGCGCCGGGCAGGAACGGGATCGAGCCGTCGTCGCGCAGTTTGGCGCGCTCCATCAGCACGCCATCCAGTTCGAAGAACACGCCCTGCTTGTCGGGGATCTTGGCCATCGTTCGCTGTGGGGGGTCTTGCTCTTGTTGGCGCCGGGACGCCGGCGTGCCCTTGGGATCGGCCCGATCCGCGCGCGGCTTGAAAATACGGGCGTTTCGCCCGACTTGGCCGCAACTGCTTTCGGCAGGGGTCATTGGCAGGCGGGTAGGCAGGCCGTACGGAGGGCGACCATGACGCTCGTCCGACTGCTCGCCCTCGGCCTGTGCTGCGCGCCGCTGCTGGCGCAGAAGGGCGACCGGCCGGGGGAAGCGCAGACGCCGCTGCCCAAAGACCTCGTCGTGCCGGATGCCGCGCCGAAATCGTGGGCCGACGAGCAGGCGACGTTGCGCGTGCCCGCCGGCTTCACGGTGCAGTTGTTCGCCGGCGAGCCGTTCGTCGCCGATCCAGTCGCCGCCCAGGTTGACGCGCACGGCCGCCTGTGGGTCGTCGAGATGCGCGGCTACATGAACGACCTCGACGCCACCGGCGAGAACGCGCCGACCGGCCGCATCGTCGTGCTGCACGACGACGACGGCGACGGCGCCGCCGAGCGTTCGCGCGTGTTCGCGGACGGACTCGTGCAGCCGCGCGCGGCCTTGCCGCTGCGCGGTGGGGCATTGGTGGTCGCGCCGCCCGAACTGCTGTGGCTGCCCGACGCCGACGGCGACGGCGTCGCCGACGGCCGCACGGTCGTGATGGGCGGCTTCGAGGCCGGCCTCGACAACCCCGAGCACTCCGGCAACGGCCTGCTATGGAGCTTCGACCACCGCATCCACCTCGCCAACGACGCGCGCATGGTGCGCTGGACGAAGGCGGGCTTCGTCGTCGAGCCGGGCGCTGGCGGCGGCCAGTGGGGCATCGCTCACGACGACCGCGGCCGGCTGTTCTTCAATTACAACGAGGACTGGCTGCGCTGCGACCTCGTGCCTGGTCGCTACGGGCCGCTGGCCCGCGCGATCGGCGGTCTGCCGCAGCACAACCACCGCGTCGTCGCCGGCCGCACGGTCTGGCCGGCGCGCATCACGCCGGGCGTCAACCGCGGCTACCAGCCCGGCCGACTCGTCGACCACAAACTGGCGATCCACACGGCCGTCTGCTCGCCGCACGTCTACCGCGGCGGCCTGCTGCCCGACTGCGACGGCGACGTGTTCGTCTGCGAGCCAGCCGGCAACGTCGTGCGGCGGGTGCGGCTGCGCGACCACGACGGCCTGCTGGCCGGCGCCAACGTCTACGAGGCCGAGCGCGGCGAATTCCTGACCTCGACCGACGAACGCTTCCGGCCGGTTTGCCTGACCACGGGCCTCGACGGCGCGCTGTACGTCGTCGACATGTACCGCGGCGTCATCCAGCACAAGAACTTCGTCACCAGTTGGCTGCGTACGCAGATCGAGCAGCGCCAGCTCGCGCAGCCGGTGGGGCTCGGCCGTATCTGGCGCATCGCGCCGATCGGCGAAGAGCGCACGGCGGCGGCGAACGAAGGCAGTGACCGCGCGCGGGCCGGCCACGACGTGGCGGCCCGCGCGAACGTGCCGCCGGTCCGAAGTCTGCACGACGTCGCCGCCGAGCAGCTCGTCGAAGCGCTGCAGGACGGCAATGGGGCGGTGCGCGACGTCGCGCTGCGCGAACTGATCCAGCGCGACGAGCGTTCGGTCGTGCCGGCGCTGCGGCAACTGGCGAAAGAGCACGCGCGGCCAACCGTGCGTCTCGCGGCGTGGTCGGCGGTCGACGGGCTGGACGGCTTCGTCGCCGCCGACGCGCGCGCGGCGCTGCGCGACGCCGACGCCGGCGTGGTGGCGTTCGGCCTCGGCCGCGCCAGCGCGTTTCTCGCCGCCGAGGACCGCATGGTCTGGCTCGCCGCCGAACAGCACGGCCTCGGTCCGACGCCGAGCGTGCGCTGGCACGTCGCGCTGGCGCTCGCCGACGTCGCGCACGGCAAGGACGCCGCGCGCTCGCGCTCACGCCGCGTCGACCTGCTGGCGCGCATGCTGGCGCAGCACGGCGGCGACGCCGGGTTGCGCGCCGCGGTCGCGGCGGCGGCGCGCGACGACCTCGCCGACGCGCTGCGCGCGGCGGTGGCGCAGCCGGGCGAGGACAAGGCGCGCAGCCCGTGGCTTAGCGACCTCGCGGCCCGCGGCACGAAGGCGCGGCTCGCCGCCGGCCAGCAGGCGCTGTTCGCGCTGGCGCAGGAACTCGCCACGCCGGCGCTGCGCCGCGCCGTTCTGCAGGGCGCGGTCGAGGCGCTGCCCAAGGGCGAAGCGCGCATTGGCTGGCTGCGGCTGCCGCAGGCGCCGTCGGCGCTGGTGGCGCTCGTCGGGGTCGACGACGCGCCGACCGCCGCCGCCGCGCGCGAACTGCTCGCGGCGATCGCCGTCGACGGCGTCGTCGCGCCCGGCGAGGTCGCGCAGTTGACCGTTGACGAAGCGCAGCGCGTGCGCGCCGGCGAGGCGCTGTTCGCGCGCGCGTGCGCCGCCTGCCACCAACTCGACGGCGGCGGCATGCAGGGCCTGGCGCCGGCGCTGCGCGACTCCGAGTGGGCGACCGGGCCGATCGACCGCATCGTGCGCATCGTCGCGCACGGCATGCGCGGCCCGGTCGCGGTGAACGGCACGACGTGGACGCTGGAGATGCCAGCCCAGCGGCAGTTGAGCGACGCCGACGTCGCCGCCATCGTCGGCTACGTGCGCCGCGCCTTCGGCCATCGCCAGAGCGTGCCCGACGCCGCCGCCGTCGCCGCGATCCGCGCGCGCCACAAGGACCGCGTCGAACCGTGGACCGCCGAGGAACTGCTCGGCGCCGGCCGCTGAGAGCCGGAGAAGAAATCCTTACGGGCTCTCAGGTTGCCCCTGGTGGCTGCTATTGCGGCCACGCAGCGCCTGAGAAATCGGTTGTTCTCCGGCGCTGACGCGCGCCAGCGTTCCGCGGGCTGACGCCGCGATGCAGCATTGGCGGGCTCGTCGAGCTAGCCTGCGTGCGCCATGAGCGCCCATGACGCCGCCGCGCGCGGCCTGTTCCTCGGCTTCGACGTCGGCACGCAGAGCACCAAGGCGGTGGTCGTCGACGCCGCGACCCGTGCGGTCGTCGGCCGCGGCAGCGCGCCGCACGCGCTGGTCGACGGCCTGCCCGCCGGCCACATGGAGCAGCGGCCCGGCGACTGGCTCGCCGCCTGCGTCGTCGCCGGCAAGCAGGCGCTCGCCGGCCTCGACTGCGCGGCCGTGCGCGGCATCGGCGTGTCGGGCCAGCAGCACGGCTGTGTCGTGCTCGACGGCAACGGCGCGGTCGTGCGGCCGGCGAAGCTGTGGTGCGACACGGCGACCGCCGCTGAGGCCGCCGAGCTGTCGACGGCGCTCGGTCGCGCGGTGCCGACCGGCTTCACCGCCAGCAAGCTGCTGTGGCTCGTGCGCCACGAGCCCGCCAACTGGGCGAAGGTCGCGGCCGTGCTGCTGCCGCACGACTTCGTCAATGCGTGGCTGACCGGGGAGCGCAGCATGGAGGCCGGCGACGCCTCGGGCACCGGCTTCTTCGATCCAGCGACGCGCGCGTTCGACGCCCGCGCGATGGCGGCGATCGACGCGCGCCTGCCCGCACTGCTGCCGCCGCTGCGCGGCGCCGGCACGTTCGCCGGGCGGCTGTGCGCCGCGACCGCGGCTGAACTCGGCCTGCCTGCCGGCGTGCCGGTCAGCGCCGGCGGCGGCGACAACATGATGTCGGCGATCGGCAGCGGCGCTACGAAGCAAGGCGTCGTCGTCGCCAGCCTCGGCACGTCGGGCACGGTGTTCGCGCGCACCGACCGGCCGATGGTTGATCCGCAGGGCCTGATCGCGCCGTTCTGCAGCAGCGACGGCGCGTGGCTGCCGCTCTTGTGCGTGATGAACCTCACCGGCGTGACCGAGGAGGTGCGCGCGCTGACCGGTCTCGACCACGGCGCGCTCGCGGCGGCCGCAGCACAGGTGGCGCCGGGCAGCGACGGCCTCGTGTGGCTGCCGTTCCTGATGGGTGAGCGCGTGCCTGACCTGCCGCATGCGACCGGCACGCTGCTCGGCCTGCGACCGGGCCTGCTGCGCCCGGGGCACCTCTACCGCGCCGCGCTCGAAGGCACCGCTTGCAACCTCGGCCTCGGCCTCGACCGCCTGCGCGCGCTCGGCTTGCAGATCGGCGAGGTGCGCCTCACCGGCGGCGGCGCGCACAACCCGTTGTGGCGGCAGATTCTCGCCGACGTGTTCGGCTGCTCGATTCGCCTGCTCGCCGAGACCGAGTCGGCCGCGCTTGGCGGCGCCATCCAGGCGCTGTGGGCGGTGCGCCGTGCTGGCGGCGAGGCCGACCTGCCGTGTGACGCAGTGGCGGCGCCGTTCGTGCGCCTGGGCGAGCCGGTGTTGCCGGACCAGAGCCGCGCTTGGGCGACGGCGGCGCTGCGCGCGCGCTTCCGCGCCGAACTGCTGCGCCTGCATCCGGGCGCGGTCTGACCGCTCGGCTGGGCGCTGACCGCCGCAGGTTGGCGCGGCCGGCGGCCGGCGCCTACCGTGGCGACCATGTTCCTCCTGCGGAAGATCGGGTCGGTGTTCCGGGGCAACGCGACGCCCCTGCAAGTGCTCCTCGCGACCGTGATCGGCGGCGCGCTCGGCTTCGTCCCCGGCTTCTTCCTGCCGGGCGACCTCGGCGGCGGCCTGATGCAGGCGCCGGGCCTGATCCTGCTGCTGCTGTTCCTCGTGCTGGTGCTGAACGCCAACCTCGGCGTGTTCGGCCTCGTCACGCTGGTCGGCAAACTGCTGAGCCTCGCGCTGCTGCCGGTCAGCTACGCGCTCGGTCGCTGGCTGCTCGACGGGCCGTTCGCGGGGACCTTCCGCGGCCTCGTCAACGGCAAGGTCACGGCGTGGTTCGGCCTCGAGTACTACGCCACCGCCGGCGGCCTCGTGCTCGGCCTCGTGTACGGCGTGCTCGTCGGCGGGCTGATGAATCGCGGCATCCGCGCGGTGCGCGGCAAGATGGCCGGACTCGAAGCCAGCAGCGCGGTCTACCAGCAGTACGCGAGCAAGAAGTGGGTCAAGCTGCTGACGTGGCTGTTCCTCGGCAAGGGCCAGAAGAAGCTGACGTGGCAGGAACTCGCGGCGCAGAAGAAGGCCGGCCTGCCGGTCCGCATCGGCGGCGTCGTCGTCGCGGCGGTGTTCGTCGCCAGCGTGTGGGTCCTGCAGACGTGGCTCTCGGCGCCGGTGCTGACGCGCACGCTGCAATCGGGCCTGCAGGCGATGAACGGCGCGACCGTCGACGTCAAGACCGCGCAGCTCGGTCTCGGCAGCGGTGAACTGCGCGTCGATGGCCTCGCCATCGCCGACAGCAAGGACCTCGGCGTGGACCTGTTCGCCGCCGACGCGCTGGTCGCGACGCTCGACACCGGCGAACTGCTGCGCAAGCGCTTCGTCATCGAGGCGATCACCGCGCAAAACGCCCGCAGCGGCGCTGCGCGCGCCACGCCGGGCGTGCGCTACCCCGGCGCCGAGCCGCCGCCGGAGCCGCCGAAGGAGCCCGGCGGCCTGCCGACGATCGACGATGTGCTGAAGGACTACAATGTCTGGAAGGAGCGTCTCGCGCAGGCGCGCGACTGGATCGAGAAGATCGCTGGTCCCGAAGCGCCGAAGGCGGATCCGACGCCGGAAGAGCGGCAGGCCGAGCAGCAGCGGCAGGCCGACGAACGCGCCAAGGCGGAGGTCGCTGGGCTCGCGCGCGTCGTCGCGACGCACCTGTTCGACGGAGCGCCGCGCGTGCTCGTTCGCAATGTCGTCATCGACGGCATCGGCTACTCGCTCGGCGGCAAGGCCGGCAAGCTCGACCTCAAGGCGGCCAACCTCTCCGACCGGCCGGCGCTCGTCGACGGCAACCTGTCGTTCGACCTCAAGGCGCAGAGCGGCATCCTGGCCGTCGGCCTGTCGCGCGCCGGCCGCGCCGCTGCCGTCGGCACGCCCGCGCTCAGCTTTACCTATGCCCAGAAGGGCGTGCCGGTCGACAGCGTGTTCGGCCAGCTGAAGATCGGCGGCGCGGCGCCGCTGCGCGGCGGCACGCTCGACCTCGCCGCCGCGGGCGGTCTGCAGCGGCGGGGCGGCCAACCGTTGTCGCTCGATCTGCCGCTCGACGTCACCATCAAGGACACGACGTTCGCGCTTGCAGGCAGCAAGGAGACCAAGGTCGAGTCGTTGTCGTTGCCGATCGGCATCAAGGGTCCGCTGACGCGGCCGTCGTTCGCGCTTTCGGACAAGGCGCTGCAGGACGCGTTGCTCGAGGCTGGCAAGCAGGAACTCGCCAACTTCGTCGCGGGTCAGTCCGGCAAGCTGCTCGGCAAGTACGGCATCGACGCCGGCAAGTACCTCGATCCGAGCAAGTCGGTTGGCGAGAACCTCGACGCCGCCAAGGCCGCGGCCGCAGCCGAGGCCAAGCGCTTGGCCGACGAGGCCAAGGCCAAGGCGGAAGCCGAAGCCAAGCGCTTCGCCGCCGAGGCGCAGGCCAAGCTCGACGCCGAGAAGAAGCGGCTCGAGGAGGCGGCCAAGAAGAAGGCTGCCGACGAGCTGAAGAAGCTCCTGCCGGGCGGCATTCCGGGCCTGCCGGGCGGCGGCGGCAAGTCGACGACCCAACCGACGACGGAGACAGCGGCGAAGAAGAAGGCCGACGAGGAGGCCGCCAAGAAGAAGGCAGCGGCAGATCGCAAGAAGCAGCTGCCTGGCGGCATCCCCGGCGTGACGCCGCCCACGGGCGGCGGCGAACGCCCATGAAGCAGGCTCTCCGGCTCGATCCGACCGAGCAGCGCATCGTCGGCACGCTGATCGAGAAGCAGCTGTCGGTGCCCGACAGCTACCCACTGACCGAGCACGCGCTGGTCGCCGGCTGCAATCAGTCCAACAACCGCGACCCGGTCACCGCGTACGAGGTCTTCCAGGTGGCGGGCGCGCTGATGGCGTTGCAGCAGAAGGGCGTGCTCGCGCGCATCGACGGCGCCGGGCGCGTGCCGAAGTACCGCCACAAGCTCGACGAAATCCTGCCGTGCGCGCCCGGCGAGCTGCCGGTGTTCGCTGAACTGCTGTTGCGCGGCCCACAGGCGCCGGGCGCGCTCAAGCCGCGCGTCGGGCGCATGGGCTGTCAGGCCGAGGCGGCGGCGATCGAGGCGCTGCTGCGAGGTCTCGCGTCGCGCTCCGTGCCGCTGGTTGAGCAGTTGCCGCTCGGCCCGCGCGAGCGCGATCGCCGCTGGCGGCACCTGCTCGGCGACGGCAGTCCTGCTGGCGTATCCGAGGCCGGACCGGCGGCGGCTGCGCCAGCGCCCGTCGCCTCCGAGGCGCCGCGCACGCCGGTCGGCGACCTCGCGGTCCGCGTCGCCGACCTCGAGCGGCAGGTGCTTGCGCTGCAGGCCGAACTGGCGCAGCTGCGCGCGCGCTGAGCGCGGTCAGCGCCGCGACGGCGCCGCCGCCGTTGCGTCGCACCACGCGGCGTCGCGCGCCCCGTCGGCCACGACATAGGTGACGGCGAGGCGCAGCGGCCGCGTTGGCGTCAACTCGGCGCGCCACATTGCGCCAAAGCGCCCGTAAGGGCGCGTCGACCAGTCGGCGGGCGGATTGCCGTCGCCTTCGATGCGCAGCACGGTGACCGGGCCGCCCGCCATCGGCAGCACGGCAGCGATCCAGCGGCAGCCGGTCCAGACGTCGTTGCCGTGCGCGCCTGCGGCCGCCGGCCGCACGTAGTCGACCTTTGGCCCGTCCGCATCGGCGAAGCGCTGCACGGCGCGGAACTGGTTGCCGGCATGTTGCGGATCGCCGCCCAGGCGCACGCTCGGTTGCGTCGTCGTCAGCTCCGACGTCACATCGAGCGCGAACGCGCCATCGGCCAGTGGCCGCACGGCGACGGTGCGCGTCTCGCGTAGGATCTCGCCGCCGGCCGCATCGGTCCACGCGATGGTCGCAACCTGCGACGCGTCGCTGCCGCCGGTAACCGCCAGCGTGCGCTGCGCTTCACCGTTGCGGCAGTGCCAGAAGTCCAACGTCGCGTCGCCGCAGATGACGTGGTTCCAGCCGACGAATACGCCGCGGTGGTGGGGGAACTCGCCGTCGAGGTCCTTGGTCAGTTGCCTGCCGTCGACCGCGAAGACGCGATGGAACGGTTTGCACGTCGCGGCAGCGGCCTGCCCATCGTAGGCCGGCGCGACCAGCGTCGCGACGCGCGCGCCCGTCGGCAGTCGCAGGTCCCCGCTCACCACGGGCGGTGGTGGCGCGCCGCAGGCCGCGACGGCGAAGCAGAGGGCAAGGCCGGCAACGAAGCGGGGCACGCGCGTATCCTACGAATCTGCGTCACGCGCGGCCACGCCGCGGCGTTTCGCGTCGTTGCGCCCTGTAGCCAGCCGCCGATCCGCGGCGAATCCGCCGGTATGCCTGCGGTCATCGGCGCTGCTGCGACTGCGGACCACGCGCCGGTTCGGCGCGCGTCGGCCCATCGCGAGGCTGCGCGATGGCGCAGCCCGGCCGTCCCCGTACGCTCCGGTCATGCGGCTGTGTCTCTACCTGCATCCGTTCGACCTGCGCGCGCTCGCCGGCCACGGCGGCTTGGCGCGCATCCGCGACCTCGGCTGCGACGAGGTCGCGATCGCCGCCAGCTACCACGACGGCCGCTGGCTGATGCCTTGGCACCCGGAGGGCCGCGTGCGCTTCCTCGAGGACGGCACGGTGCACTTCCGGCCGCGCGCCGACTACGGCGAACTGCGGCCGCTGCCGTCGGCTGAGGTGCCGATCGATGGTCCATCGCCGCTCGATAGCTTGTGCGCCGAAGCGAGCGCCGTCGGGCTACAGACGCGCGCCTGGACGGTGTTCACGCACAACTCGCGGCTCGGCGCGCGGCGTCCGGACCTATGCGTGCGGAATGCGCTCGGTGACGTCTATCCGTACGCGCTGTGCCCGGCGCAGCCGGTGGTGCAGCGGCACATCGCCGCGCTGGCGCAGGACGTGGGCGCGCACCAAGGCCTGCAGACGATCGAACTCGAGGCGCTCGGCCAGATGGGCTGGAAGCACAGCAGTCACCACGACAAGGCCAGCTTCTCGCCGAGCGGCCTGCTCGATGCGGCGCTGTCGGCGTGCTTCTGCCGGGCGTGCGTGGCGCAGATCAAGGCGGCAGGCCACGACCCGGTGGCTGCGCAGGCCGCCGCGCAGGCCTACATCGAGAGCGCGCTCGCCGATGGCGACGCGTTGGCGCCGGGCAAGCATCCGGGCAATCCGGTCGAAGCGGCGGCGGCGGGCGTCGCCATCGGTTGGCTCGACGCCGTGCTCGCCGGGCGAGCGGCGACGGCCCGCGCGCTCGCCGCGCTGGTCGCGCAGAACACGCCGCGTGTGGCGCGCGCGGTGCAGGTGCATCCGCATCCGTGGTTCACCGGCAGCCAGTTCGCTGCCGACGCGGCGGCCGCGTTCGCCGCCGGCGACGAGCGCGTGATCACCGCCTACGGCGAAGGTCCAGACGCGATCGGGCGCATGCTTGCGGCCGCGTCGATCCAGGCGGCGCGGCGCGGTGGCGCGCCGCTGCGCGTGTGCGTGTGGCCCAAGGCCCCGCAGTTCGCCGGCGACGACGATCTGGCGAAGCTGCGCGAGACTTGCCGCGCCAACGGCGTCGGCGCGATCGCCGTCTACCACCTCGGCCTCTTGCCGTGGCGCACGGTCGAGCGCGTCGCCAAGATACTGCGCGCATGAACCCCCTCGCCGCGCTGTCCGCCGCCGCGCTGCTGGCGGCCCTGGCCGTGGCCCAGGACCCCGACGTCGCCGACGCCGCGGCCGCGCCGCGGTTGTGCGTGTTGGTCTCCGTCGACCAGCTCGCGCAGTGGGTGTTCGACGCCGCGCGGCCGCACCTCGCCGCCGATGGCGGCTTCGCGCGCCTGCTCGCCGAGGGCGCCGAGTTCGCCGACTGTCGCTACGCGCATGCGTGCACCGAGACCGGCCCCGGCCACACCACGATCGGCACCGGCGTCGCCGCGCGCGTGCACGGCATCGTGCGCAACCAGTGGTGGGTGCGCGAGAAGGCGGCCAAGACCTACTGCGTCGACGAGCCGATGGCCGCGCTCCCCGACCTGCCCGAGGGCAAGAACCGCGGCGCCGGGTTGCAGCGCGCCCCGACGCTGGCCGCAGCGATGGAAGCACGCGATCCGCGCAGCGTCACCGTCAGCGTCGCCTGGAAGGACCGCTCCGCGATCCTGATGGCCGGCGCCAAGGCCGACCTCGCGGTCTGGTGCGAGTCGTCGACGGGTCGCTTCGTCACCAACACGGCGTGGACGGCGACGGCGCCGGCGTGGCTGCTCGAGTTCAACGCGAAGAAGCCGCTCGACCAGTGGTTCGGCACGAGCTGGGAATGCAGCGGTCCGGCGTCGGCCTACGCGCTGCTCGTCGACAACCGGCCGTACGAGCTCGCGCACGGCAACGGCAGCCAGCAGCGCACGCTGCCGCAGCCGCTGACTGGCGGCCTGCCGCAGCCGGGCCCCGCGTACTACACGCAGATCTACGCATCCCCTTTCGGCAACACGGCCGTGCGGCTGTGCGCCGAGGCGGCGATCCGCGCGTTCGCCCTCGGCAAGGACGACATCGTTGACCTGTTGTGCGTCGGCTTCGCGGCGACGGACGTCATGGGCCACGTCTTCGGCGCCGACTCGGTGGAAGCGCGCGACGGACTGCTGCGTCTCGACCGCGATCTCGCGCTGCTGCTCGCCAGCCTCGACCGCGAGGTCGGCGTCGGCCGCTACGAGCTGTTCCTCACTGCCGACCACGGTGTCGCGCCGACGCCCGAGTGGGTGCGCGCGCAGGGCGTCGACGCCGGCCGTCGCGTCATCCAGACCTTCGTCGGCGCCGCGTGCGAGAAGGCTCTCGCCAACGAGTTCGGCGCACCGCCGGCGGGACGCAAGTTCCTCGCCCACGTCGGCGAGTGGTCCGTGTTCTTCGATGACGCGACGCTCGACGCGGTGCGCGGCGCGCGGTCGCTCGCCGAGGTGCGCACGGCGGCGGCGCGCGCGCTCGCTGCGATCGCGCCCAAGGTGCCAGGCATCGCCGCGGCGTACGCCACCGAGGACTTGCTGGCCAAGGGGCCAGGCGACGATCCAATCGCGCAGAGCCTCGTCGAGGCCTTGTACGACGGTCGCGCCGGCGAGGTGCAGTTGGTCGTCAAGCCACACTGGCTCGACGGCGCCACGCCGGCGACGCACGGCACCCCGCACCCGTACGACCGCGCGGTGGTGGGCATCGCCGTCGGCCGCGGCGTGCCGCGCAAGACGGTGGTGGCGCAGCCGATCACGCCAGGCTTCGGCGCGGTGTGGTTCGCCGAACGTCTCGGTTTGCCGCGGCCGGTGGGCGCCGTCGACGTCGTGCCGCCGGAGTTGCGCGGCGGTCGCTGACGCGGGGCAGTGCGAGGCGTCGATGGCATCGGCGCGACGATGCGGGCACGGAATAGCGCAATCCCGCTTGGCCGCCGCAGCCGCGCGGGCGAGGTAGGCTTGCACGGCTTTCCCCTTCCGGCGCCGCCAACGCGGCGTTTCTTCCAATGCAGCGTTCGATCGAACATGTGCCTTTGCGCGCCGGCGCGCACCCGACCCGCGATGACGGTGTCTGCGCCATGGAGATGGTGGCGTGGCTCGCCGGCGAAGCGCACACCGACGAACCGGGTTGCGCCTGCCCGGTGCTCGGCGCGCTCGTGCGCGCCAGCAACGATGCGATGACCGACGCGCAGCGCGACCGCTTCCTGCGGCCGCTGGTGCCGATCCTGGTCGGCACGCGCGCGACGGCCGCCGTCGAACGCGCGCGCGGCATGCTGGTCGTCGACTGCGTCGCCCGCGTTCTGCTGCCGATGCGGTTGCGCCGCGAGCGGCGCGGCGACGAGGCCGAACTCTTGGCGCGACTGCCGGCGCTGCGCACCGCCGACGACGCGCGCGCCGCATTGCGGTTGGCGCAAGCCTACGCCTGCCACCAGCGCGCCGCCCTGTGGGTGCTGCAGCGCGCCGGCGAAGGTGTGCCGGCGGCGCGCTTCGTCGCGGCGGCAGCGCAGTTGGCCCGCCAGCAAGGCGACTCCGCGGCGTGGTCGGCGGTCGTTGCGCTGGTCGAACGCATGGTCGCGGTGACCCCGGCATCGATCGCCGCCGCCGACGCGGCGGTGGTCGACGCGACGACTGCCGCGGACTGACGCCGCGCGCAGGATCCCGAACGCGCGCACTGGCGCGGTGGTCGCGGCGCTTAGCATGCGCGCCATGGTGACCGTGCCCTGCCGTCTCGCGTTCGTTCCATTCCTGCTCGCCGCGCTGACTGCGCAAGGCGATCCGTCGCTGCTCGACGCCAAGCGCGTCGGTGGCGGCGAGTTCGCGGCGGCGCGCTTCGGTCCGGCGCGCTGGCTCGACGGCGCGCACTACGCGACGCTCGAACCCGGCGCTGACGGCGCGACGCTGGAGTTGGTTCGCTACGACGCGGTCACCGGCGCCCGCTCCGTGCTGGTCGGCGCCGCGCGGCTCGCGCGCGCGGGCAAGCAGGCGATCGTCGTCGAGGACTACGCCTTTGCGCCGGACGGCGCGCGGCTGCTGGTGTTCACCGAGAGCGAGCGCGTCTGGCGGCAGAACACGCGCGGCGAGTACTACGTGCTCGCGCTCGACGGCAGTCGGCCGCCGGCGCGCCTGGGCGGCGACCTGTCGAAGGGTTCGCTGCAGTTCGCCAAGTGGTCGCCTGACGGCAGCCGCGTCGCGTACGTCAGCGGCAACGACCTCTGGGTCGAGAACGCGGTCACCGGCGCGCGCACGCGGCTGACGGACCAGGGCTCGCGCACGCGGATCCACGGCACGTTCGACTGGGTGTACGAGGAGGAGTTCGACTGCCGCGACGGCTTCCGCTGGAGCCCGGACGGCAGCGCGATCGCCTTCTGGCAGCTCGACTGCAGCGGCGTCGGCGAGTTCCTGATGATCGACAACCTCGCCGATCGCTACGCGCGCACGCTGCCGGTGCAGTATCCGAAGGCCGGCACGACCAACTCGGCCTGCCGCGTCGGCGTCGTGTCGGCGAAGGGTGGCGCGATCACCTGGATGCAGACGCCCGGCGATCCGCGCGAGACCTACCTGCCGCGCATGGCGTGGCACCCGCAGGGCAAGGAACTCATGGTGCAGTGGCTGCCGCGCGCGCAGAACGAGCTGCGCGTGCTCGCCTGCGACGTCGCCACCGGCGCTGCGCGCGTCGTGCACGAAGAGAAGGATGAAGCCTACGTCGACGTGCGCGACGACTTCGCGTGGTGCGACGGTGGCGAGCGCTTCTTCTGGACCAGCGACACGGCGTTCGCGCAGCCGGGCCAGAAGCGCTGGCGGCAGGCCGGCACGATCGTCTGGGACACGCGCGGCAAGCAGGTGCTGGTGACGCACCTGCCGCTGACCGCGGGCTTCGACGTCATCGAGGTCGCGCACGTCGACCTCGCGCGCGAGCAACTCTACGTCGCCGCCAGCGACCACGGCGCCAGGAAGGGCCTGCGCGGCGTCGGCATCGGCGCCACCGAGGGCTTCAACGGACCCGCCGACGGCTGGCACGAGCACCAGGTCAGCCCCGATGGTTCGCTGGCGATCCGCACGCGCTCGTCGTTCGACGTGCCGCCGACGATCGAGGTCGTGCGGCTGCCGTCGGGCGAGGTGGCGCGCACGCTGGTCGACAACCAGGCGCTGCGGGCCCGCTACGCCGCGGTGCAGAAGGGCCGCAATGAGTTCTTCACGGTCGATCTCGGCGGCGGCGTCGTGCTCGACGGCTGGGCGATGTACCCCGCGGGATTCGATCCGCAGAAGCAGTGGCCGACGCTGTTCCACGTCTACGGCGAGCCGTGGTCGCAGACGGTCAAGGACACGTGGTCGCTCGGCCATCACCTGTTCCACCGCTGGCTGACGCAGCGCGGTTATCTGGTGATGTCGCTCGATGCGCGCGGCACGCCAGCGCCCAAGGGCCGCGACTGGCGCAAGGCGCTGTACCAGCAGCTCGGCGTCGTCAGCACGGCCGACTGGCAGACGGCGGTGACGAAGCTGCGCGCGCAGCACGCGTGGATGGACCCGTCGCGCCAGGCGGTGTGGGGGTGGTCGGGCGGCGGCGCGATGACGCTCAACCTGCTCTTCCGCTGTCCCGATCTGTTCGCCGCCGGCATGTCGGTGGCGCCGGTCACCGACATCGCGCTCTACGACACGATCTACCAGGAGCGGTACTGCGGCGATCCGCGGCGCGTGCCCGAGGTCTATCGCGAGTGCTCGCCGATCACGCACGCATCGAACCTGCAGGCGAGCCTGCTGCTGGTGCACGGCACCGCCGACGACAACGTGCACTACCAGAACAGCGAACGGCTGGTCGACGCGCTGGTCCGGCACGGCAAGCGCTTCGAGTTCCTGGCCTATCCCAACCGCAGCCACTCGATCCACGAGGGCGCTGGCACCCGCGCGCACCTCTACGACGCGCTCGCCGACTTCCTGCAGCGGCGGGTGCCGGCCGGGCCGCGCTGACCGGCGGCGAACCGGGTCGGCCTCGGCTGGCCAGCCTCGCCGCGGCAGGATGTTTGGCTTTCGTTCGGGTCGCCGCTAGCCTGCGCGGCCATGGGCGGTCACCGAGCGGAGGTCCACGCATGGACCTGAGCCAGTTCCTGCAGCGACTGCGCGCCGGCGGCGACGAGTCGCCGGGCATGGTCGACGCGGTGCACGTGCAGCCGGCGCGGCCGGCGGCGATGCAGCCGTTCCCCGAGTGGCTGCACCCGGCGATGGTCGACGCGCTGCACGCGCGCGGCATCGTCGAACTGTACGGCCACCAGCGCGAGTGCGCCGACCTGCTGCACGAGCGCAAGCACGCGGTCATCGCGACGTCGACGGCCTCGGGCAAGTCGCTCGCGTACCACCTGCCGGTGCTCGACGCCGTGCTGCGCGAAGGCCTCGACGCCCGCGCCCTCTACCTGTACCCGACCAAGGCGCTGGCCCGCGACCAGATGGCCGACCTGGAGAAGCTGCTGGCCGCGACCGGCCGCAGCGACCTCACCGTCGCGGTCTACGACGGCGACACGCCGCCGCAGGTGCGGCAGGCCCTGCGCGAGCACGGCGTGATGGTGCTGACCAATCCGCACATGCTGCACCAGGGCATCCTGCCGAACCACACCAAGTGGCAGGGCCTGTTCACCGGCCTGCGCTACGTCGTCGTCGACGAACTGCACACGCTGTCGGGCATCTACGGCAGCCACGTCGCCAACGTGCTGCGCCGCCTGCAGCGCATCTGCCGCCACTACGGCAGCGATCCGGTGTTCTGCGGCGCCTCGGCGACGATCAGCAACGCCGGCGAGCACGGCCGCAAGCTGTTCGAGAAGCCGGTGCGCGTCGTCGACCAGGACGGCAGCCCGCGCGGCCGCAAGCACTACGTCTTCCTCAACCCCAAGGTGGTTTCGGCGGTCTCCGGCCTGCGCGTGCCGGCGAGCGAGGCGGCGCGGCAGCTCGGCGGCATGCTGCTCGCCAGCGAGTTGCAGTCGATCTTCTTCGCGCGCTCGCGCAACCAGACCGAGGTGCTGCTGAAGTACCTGCGCGACGACGCGCGGCGCAAGCAGATCGACCAGGACAAGGTCGCCGGCTACCGCGGCGGCTACCTGCCCAACCTGCGGCGCTCGATCGAGAAGGGCCTGCGCAGCGGCGCGATCCGCACGGTGGTGTCGACCAACGCGCTCGAACTCGGCGTCGACATCGGCAGCCTCGACGTCTGCGTGCTCGTCGGCTACCCGGGCACCGTCTCCAGCACGTTCCAGCGCGCCGGCCGCGTCGGCCGCCGCACGCAGGAAAGCGCCTGTGTCTTCATCGCCCGCAGCGCGGCGATGGATCAGTACCTGATGCAGCACCCGGGCTACCTGTTCGACGCGCCGCGCGACGCCGTCAGCATCGACCCGGACAACCCGATCATCCGCACCAACCACGTGCGCTGCGCGGCGTTCGAGTTGCCGTTCGACGAGGGCGAGGACTTCGGCCAGGCCGCGGGCACGCGCGACGTGCTCGACTTCCTGACGCACGACCTCGGCGTGCTGGTGCACCAGGGCGGTCGCTGGCACTACGCCGACCGCACCTACCCGGCGGAGGGCGTGTCGCTGACCGCCGCCGACATGGACAACGTCACCATCCAGGACGTCGAGTCGAAGGCGATCCTCGCCGAGATCGACCGCCCGTCGGCGATCACCGAGGTCTACCAGGGCGCGATCTACGGCCACCAGGGCGACACGTGGCTGGTCGAGCGCTTCGACTACGACGACCGCCGCGCGTTCGTGCGCCGTATCGACGCCGACTACTACACCGAGGCCGACACCGAGACCGAGGTCAAGGTGCTGCACCTCGACGAAGAGGAGCCGCGCGCCGCCTACGTCGCGCACCGCGGCGAGGTGCACGTCAGCACGCTCGCCAAGGCGTTCAAGAAGATCAAGTTCTACACGCGCGAGAACGTCGGCATCGGCGAGATCCATCTGCCGCCGGAGGAGTTCGAGACCGAGGCGTGCGCGCTGGTGCTGCGGCCCGAGCTGGTCGCGCGGCTGGGCCTGCAGAAGGGCGGCGAGGCCAGTTGCCTGCAGGGCGTCGGCGAACTGCTGCAAGGTCTCGTGCCGCTGTTCGTGCGCGTCGATCCCGGCGACGTGAAGGTGCTCGCCGAGGCGCTGCATCCGCACTTCCAGGCGCCAGCGCTGATCCTCTACGACCGCATCCCCAACGGCGTCGGTCTCGCCGAGCGCATCTTCCGCGTGCACCGCGAGATCCTCGCCGCCGCGCTGCAGTTGGCGCGGCAGTGCCACTGCCGCAGCGGCTGCCCGAGCTGTGTCGGCCCGCAGGCGAGCCTCGGCGTGCGCAGCAAGCCGGTGGCGGTGACGATCCTGCAGGCGATGCTGGACGATGCCGTGGCGGGCGCAGCCAGCGCCGGTGCGGGCGACGACGCGGAGGCGCATGGTCTCGCCGGAGCGTGACAAGCTGCGGCGCTCGTTCCGCGTCGCCAAGGCGGCGACGGACGACGTCGTCGCGGCCCCGTACCCGCTGCCGACTCCGGCCGGCGATGGCGGCGCGGCGGTGTCGTCTTCGGCGGCGGCGACGCGCGCGTTCCTGCAGCGGCGCTTGGAGGCGTTCCGTGCGCCGCCGCGGCCGGTCGTCGAATTGCCGCCGGGCGAGGAACTGGCGACGCCGCTGGGGTCGATCTGGCGGCGGCTGCTGCGCTATCCGTTGGCGTCGGCACACGGGCGCGCGCCGCTCGCTGCCGTCACCGCGCTCGACGGCGAACGGCTGGCCACGCTCGCCAAGGAGCCGGCGTTCGCGACGCTGTCGCCGCGCGAGTGCCTGTTCCTCGACACCGAGACGACGGGACTGCAGGGCGGCGCTGGCACCGTGGTGTTCGCCTACGGCCTCGGCTTCCTGGATGGCGACGACGTCTGCGTCGAGCAGCTGTTCCTGCGCGACTTCGGCGAGGAGCCGGCGATGCTGGCGCACGTCGCGGCGCGCATGCGCGAGTTCCCGGTGCCGGTGACGTTCGTCGGCAAGAGCTTCGACCGCCACCGCATCGCCGCGCGCATGGCGGTGCACAAGGTGAAGGCGCCGGTGCTGACCGCGCGCCACCTCGACCTGTTCCACATCGTGCGCCGGCGCCACGCCAAGGAATGGCCGGACACCAAGCTGAAGACCGTCGAAGACCGGCTGTTCGGCCTGCGCCGCGAGGACGACCTGCCCGGCAGCGAGGCGCCGGCGGCGTTCCTGTCGTGGGTCCGCGACCGCACCGGCCCGGTCGACCGCGTGCTGGAGCACAACCGCCTCGACGTGCTCAGCCTGGTCGCGCTTTTGGGACAGCTCGCTGGTCGCGCCGCCGGTGGCTGAACCGGTACGTTCGCGGGGTCGGCGAACCGTCGGCAGCGCACCGGCGCGATCCGGCGAGGACACCATGAACAGGATCCTGACCCCGCTAGCGCTCCTGGCGCTCGGCGCGTGGCTGCCGGCGCAGGCCGGCGGCGACGCGGCCGCGGCAGCCAAGGCCGCGTACGACATGCTGGTCGCGGAGTGGACCGCCGAACAGGCAGCCGCCCGCGCGGCGATGAAGCAGGTCGCCGATTCGGCCGAGTACAAGGCCGCTCGCGACGCCAAGGACAACGACACGGCCCGCGCGCTGATGGCCAAGGCCAAGCGCGCCGACGCCAAGGCGCTCGGCCTGCGCGCGCTCGCGCTCGCCGACCAGCACGGCGCTCACGGCGGCCGGTTCGCCGCCTACGCTGCGACGGCGCTTGTCGCCGACAAGGAGGTCGCCGCCGCGGCCGCCGAGCGGCTCGAGCGCAGCTACCTCACCGACCCTTCGATGCTGACCGTGCTGGCGTCGCCGATGGGGCTGTTCAGCGCGCTCGGCACCGAGCCGGCGAAGGCGCTGCTCGGCAAGGTCGAGACGGCGAACGGCGACGGCATCGCCACGGCGTGGGCCAAGTACTGGCGCGCGATCCTGCTGCAGCGCGGCAAGCCGACCGACGAACAGAAGGCGGAGGCCGAGGGCCTGCTGGCCGCGGCCGAGAAGCTCGCCGCCGGCACCGAGCTCGCCGACCGCATCGCCGCGCCGCGCTTCCAGAAGGAGCGCCTGCAGATCGGCATGGAGGTCCCCGACATCCGCGGCGAGGACATGGACGGCGTGGAGTTCGCGCTGTCCGACTACCGTGGCAAGGTCGTCGTCCTCGACTACTGGGGATTCTGGTGAGGCCCCTGCCGGGCCATGATCCCGCACGAGCGGTCGCTCGTGGAACGTCTGAAGGACAAGCCCTTCGCCCTGCTCGGCGTGAACAGTGACGCCGACAAGGTCTACTACGAATCGGAGAAGGCGCAGAACGGCGTCAGTTGGCGTTCGTTCTGGAACGGCCCCAAGGGCACGCAGGGCCCGATCTCGGGCAAGTGGAACGTGCGCGGCTGGCCGACGATCTACGTCGTCGACCACAAGGGCGTGATCCGCTTCATGAACGTGCGCGGCGAGGCGATGGACACGGCCGTCGACCAGCTGCTCGCCGAGATGACGGCGGACGGCGCCGGCAAGTAGCCGGCGTCGCGGCGCCGTCGGGCGCGACCCGGCGTGGATTCACTGCGCCGGCGGTCGCCGCTCCGGCACCGGGTCGAAGCCGGCCTCGGTGAACGGATGGCAGCGCAGCAGTCGGCGCGCGGTGAGCCAGCTGCCGCGCAGCGCCCCGTGCGCGCGCAAAGCGTCGAGCGCGTACTGCGAGCAGGTCGGATGGAAGCGGCACGTCGCCGGCTTCCACCAGCCGATCAGCAGCCGGTACAGCAGCACCGGCAGCATCAGCAGCCACCTCATGGCCGTGGCCGGCGGCGCTCGCCGCCCTGTAGCGCCTTGGGCACGAGGCGGGCGACCTCGGCGCGCAGCTCCGCCAGTGGGAAGTTCTCGGGACGTTGCCGCGGGATCAGCACCACGTCGACGCCGGCCGGCAGCAGGTGGCGCTCGAGGCGGAACGCTTCGCGCAGCAGGCGCTTGAGCTTGTTGCGGCGCACGGCACCGCCGTGGTCCTTGCTGACCGACACGCCCAGCCGCGACTCCGTCGGCGCGGCCTCGCCGGCGCGCGGCCGGCGGCGCAGCGCCACGACCGTCAGCCACTGGCCGCCGGCGCGCTGGCCACGCTGGTAGACGGCACGGAAGTCGTGCTGGTTGAGCAGCCGACGCGCGCGCGGCAGGCGGACGTCGGCCTTGGTGGCCATCGTCAGCGTCCGATCGCCTGCAACGCGAAGGCGGCCTTGTCGCTGTTGCTAGGTACGGTCGGATCGGCGAGGAAGCGGCGGAAGTCGGCCTTGGCCTGTTCGGCGCGGCCGAGCTCGAGCAGCACGCGGCCGCGGTTGTAGTAGTCGGTCGTGCGCCGCGGATCGGCCTCGAGGATACGGTCGAGCTGCTCGAGCGCGAGGTCGAAGCGCTTCTTGGCGTAGTGCTCCTCAGCGACCAGCTGGCGGACACCGAGCTCCTCGCTGCGCAGCATGCGCAGCAGGTCCATCTGGTCGCGCTCGTAGTCGGCGTTGTTGGTGCGCTCGATCTCCTTGCGCACCTGGTCGGCGGCCTTTTGCGACAGCGCGAAGTAGGCGTTCGCCTCCTCCAGCATGGCGTCGTCGTCGCCGCGCTGCAGCGCGATCTGCAGGCGGTGGTTGTGGGTCAGGCGCAGCAGTTCGCCGCGCTCGACCAGTTCGGCGAACAGCGCGTCGGCGGCGGCGAGCAGCCGCTCCGATTCGGCACGCTCGTCCTTGGCCTCGGCGCGCATGGCGTCGGGGTCCTGTTCGGCGACGGCGCGCGCGGCCTGGCCTTCGAGCCGGACCGCCTCGCCAAGCCGCCGCAGGCCCTGCTTCTGCAGCGCACGGCCGTAGTTGAGCAGCAGGTACGGCTCGTGGCGGCTGGCCGAGCGCTCGTCGTGGATGCGCGCCAGCAACTCGGTCGCGGCGTCGAGTTGCCTGTGGTCGGTGCCGAAGGCGTCGGCGCTGCGCAGCAGCAGGATGCCGCCCTTCATGGCGTTGAGCTTGTAGTCGTCGGGATCGAGCTCGAGGCCGCGCTCGATCTGGATCATCGCCTGGTCGTAGCGCTGGCCGTCGAAGTACAGCGCGGCGCGGCGCTGGTAGCCGGCCAACGCCTGCTGGTCCTCCAAGGACAGGGACGAGCACGCGCAAGCGAGCAGGACGGACAGCAAAGCGATGGAGCGCATTCGGATCGCGGGGGTCGCGCCCGCGGCCGCAGCCGCAGGGAAGGGGTGGGCAGGATACGGGTTCGAGGTCGGCGGTGTCGAGGCACAGCCGATCCTGAGCTGGTGAACCGATTTCGTTGCAGCCTTGCCGGTGGCGCGGTCGTGGCTAGGGTGCAGCGCCTCGTTTCGCTCACAGCCACTATGACCTCCAGCCCGACACGCCGATCGTTCCTTTCCTCGTCCGCGACTGTCGCCGCCGCTGTCACCGCCAGCGGCTCGCTGTCGGCCCTGCGCGCCGCCGGCTCCGTCCACCAGGGCGGCGGCACCCTGAGGATCGGCGTCGTCGGCATCGGCGGCCGCGGCTCGGGCGCCACTGTGCAGGCGGTCCGCGCCCACAAGGGCAACGTGCTGTGGGCGGTCGGCGATGCCTTCGTCGACCGGCTCGAAGGCGGCCTTGATGGCGTCACCGAAACGCTGACCGAGGCAGGCCTGCAAGGCCAGATCCAGGCGCCGAAGGAGCGCTGCTTCGTCGGCCTCGACGCCATCGACCAAGTGCTCGCCACCGGCGTCGACGCGGTCGTGCTTGCCTCGCCGCCGGGCTTTCGGCCGCTGCAGATCGAGAAGGCCGTGCAGAAGGGCGTGCACGTGTTCGCCGAGAAGCCAATCGCGACCGACGCGCCGGGTGTGCGCCGCGTCATGGCCGCCTGTGAGCTGGCGCGCCAGAAGGGCGTCTCGATCGTCAGCGGCCTGTGCTACCGCTACCACGACGGCCGGCGCGCGATCGTGCAGCGCCTGCAGGACGGCGGCATCGGCGAGGTCCTGGCGATGCAGGGCAACTACATCACCGGCGAACTGTGGAGCTTCGAGCGCCAGCCGCAGTGGACCGAGCTCGAGTGGCAGATGCGCAACTGGCTCTACTACCCGTGGCTGTCGGGCGACCTGATCGCCGAGCAGCACATCCACACGCTCGACGTGATGGCGTGGATCAAGCGCGACGTCTATCCGGTCGCGTGCTCGTCGCTCGGCGGCCGCCAGAAGCGCACGGCGCCGAAGTTCGGCACCTGCTACGACCACTTCGCCACCATCTACGAGTGGGAGGACGGCACGCGCGGCTACAGCTACTGCCGGCAGCAGGACGGTTGCTGGCGCGACGTCAACGAGTATGTGTTCGGCACCGAGGGCAAGGCCAACGTCTTCCAGCACACGATCACCGGCAAGAACGAGTGGCGCTACGCCGGCAAGATCCGCGACATGTACCAGAATGAGCACGACGAGATGTTCGCGGCGCTGCACGGCGGCAAGCGCATCGACAACGGCGACTACATGTGCAAGAGCACACTGATGGCGATCATGGGCCGGATGGCTGCCTACACCGGCAAACGCGTGACCTGGGACGAGGCGAGGGCGAGCCAGGAGATCCTGGTGCCTGACTCTCTACGCTGGGACGACGCGCCGCCGCGGCAGGAAGTCCCGATTCCGGGCATCACCAAGTTTGTCTGAGTCCCTTGCCGTTGGCGTTTGCAACGGCGACGTCCCGGTGGGTTCTGGCGGCATCGGCTGGAATCCGAAGGATCCGATAGACTCCGACATGGCCTTCACGACCAGGGTGGACGCGTACGACGGCGCGAACGGCACGCACGGCGTGCGGATCCGTCGCGTCCAACCAGCGCGGCCGCCGACCGTCGCCGGTCCGAACCAGCGTCGTGGCGGCGACCGCCGCAAGCGCCCGACGCCGATGTGGAGCCGCTACGTGTTCTGCGGAGGCCGCCGGCGGCATGTCAATCGAGGCGAGGAACGCGAAGGGGCGTTCGTCGACGTGCACGGTCCCGGCGTGTTCTTGATGGTCCTGGCGATCGTCGGCCTCAACCTGCTCGACGCGTGGTTCACACTGCTGTTCCTGTCGTACGGCGGCAAGGAGATGAACCCACTGGTGCAGTACGTGCTCGACCTCGGGTCGCACCCGTGGCCATTCGTCGTCCTGAAGACGCTCGGCATCGGCGCAGCGTGCATGTTCCTGACCATGACGCGCAACTTCACTGCTGCGCGTTACGGCCTGTGGGCGGTGTTGCTCAGCTATTCGGCGCTGCTCAGCTGGCACCTGTACCTGCTCAAGATGCTGTAGGTCGTCCCGTGACGCCGCCGCGGCCGCCGCTCATGATGCGGCCGCGATGAGGACCGTCCCAGGAACCGTCAACGCATCGGTGCCTTCATGCGCGTGATGCGCGTGTTGACGCGGCCCAACGAGGGCGGGCCGACGCGGCAAGCGATCGCGCTCTGGCATGCGATGGCCGCCCGCGGCGTCACGACCCTGCTGGTCACCGGCGTGGTGCCGCCCGGCGAACAGGAACTGCGACCGGACGCCCACGGCGTGCCGCGGATCGACTTCGCCGCAGCGCTCGCCGGCGCGATGGGAGGCGGCTGGCTCGCGCTGCCCGAACTGCGCCGCGGCATCGCGCCGTGGCGCGATGTCGCCGCGTACCGGCGGCTGCGGGCGTTGGCGCGCGGCTGGCGGCCCGATGTCGTGCACACGCACACCAGCAAGGCGGGTTGGCTCGGCCGGCTCGCCGTGCGCGGCTGCGGTGTCATGGTCGTGCACACCTTCCACGGCCATGTGCTGGCCGACTACTTCCCGCGGCCGGTCGGTTGGGCGTTGGCTCGGCTCGAACGGCGGCTCGCGGCCGCGACCCATGCGTTGGTCGCCGTCAGCGCGTCGTGCGCCGATGAACTCGCCGCGCTAGGCATCGCGCCGCGGGCGCGCTTTGCCGTCGTGCCGCCGGCCGTGCCGGTCGAAACGCCGCTGTCGCGCGCGGCGTCGCGCGTCGCGCTCGGCCTGCCTGTCGACGGCCCGGTCGCCGTCTGCGTTGGTCGGCTCGTGCCGATCAAGCGCGTGCGGCTGTTCCTCGACGCGCTGCGGGCGCAGCCGACCTGGCGCGGCGACGTGATCGGCAGCGGACCGCTGCAGGCGGAGCTCGCGGCTGCCGCGCCACCCAACGTCCGCTTCCTCGGTTCGCGCCCGGACGTCGCACAGTTGCTCGGGGCCTACGACTGCCTCGTCGTGCCGAGCCAGCGCGAAGGCTTGCCGCTGGTGGCCGTCGAAGCCGCGCGCGCGGGCGTGCCCGTGGCTGGGTTCGACGTTCCGGGAACGAGCGATGCGCTCGCCGCCGCGGCGGGGGAACTGGCCCGAGAGGGGACCGGCGGCGCTGGTCTGGCGGCGGCCATGGTGGCCGCGACGCGCCGGCCCCATGGCGCGTTGGCAGGCCCACTGGCCGACGTCTGCCGTCCCGACGCCGTCGCCGACCGCCTGCTGGCGATCTATCGCCAAGCTGGCACCAGCCGGGCGTGCGGCGCGGTCGATAGACGCGACAGCGCCGAAGCGCCGACATGACTCGCTTCTTCACCGTCCTCCTGCTCGTGCTGGCCGCCGCCTGCGGCGAGATCACTACCAACATGCCGTCGCAATCGACGGTCGTGCCACCGGCGTTGGCCGGTGAGTGGACCGGTCTGTGGACGTCGTCGGCCGGCGACGTGACGGGCGAGTTGACCATGCGCGTGCAGGAATTCGCCGGCGAGGTGGTCCTGCATATCGCGACTGACCTGCCGTGCATCGACGGCATGTCATTCCTGCTGCAGATGGCGCCCGCGGCCTTCACAGCCCACATCGGCGGCCAGCAAGTGCTCAACGGCGAGGTCACAGCGCCCAGCGCGATGATCGGCACCTACGCATGCGCCGCGGACGTCGGCTCCTGGCAGGCGACCCGGATCCGCACCTTGCCGGTGATCGTCGACCTCAGCGGTGTCTGGTCGGGCGCGCTGTACCGCGAAGGCGCTCTGCCGCTGCCGTTCACGCTCGAACTGCAGATGACCTTGGAGTCGGGCGTGCTGCGCCTCGCCGGCACCATCGTCGCCGTCGACCAGCCGAGCGTGGCGGTCGTCGGGTACGCCGACGAATTCAACGACGCGGGCTATCGCGTGTTCTTCGAGAGCGCGGATGGCGCGCTGCGCGCGCAGGGCGATGGCCAATACGGCCCGTTGCGCGTCGAGGCCGGCCAGTATGGCGTCTTTGCCGCCGGCACGCTGATTGGCGGCGGCGTCTTCGCCATGGACCGGCAGGCGCAGTGATGCGATCCTGCGCGCCGGCGGCCGGGGCCGCCGTCGTGCCATGACCGATCTGTCGCGAGCTGACTTCCTAGGCGTGTTCGGCGTCGTTCGCCGCGGCGAGCGCACGCTGTTCGTCGGCAACGAGCGCCGGATCGGCGGCGCCCTGACGCGCACATGGGACCTACCGGGCGGTCGCGTCGAGACCGGCGAGTTGCTGCACGAAGCGCTGGCGCGCGAACTGCGCGAGGAAACCGGCCTCAGCGTGCGCGGCACGCCGCAGTTCCTGTTCGTGCAGGATGGCCGGCGGCGGCGGCGCAGCCGGCCGGCTTACGCCTGGCGCTCGTTCTTCTTCGCGGTTGACGTCGAAGGCGGCGAACCGCAGGCCGGCCATGAGGTCTTGGCCGTGCGCTGGATGGACGCGCGCGAGATGCGCGTCGAACTGACGGCGCCGTACCACGACAGCTTCCGCCGTTGGCTCGACAACGGCGGCACGTGGTTTGGCAGCGAGTGGGCTGACTGAGCGCCTGGGAAGGCGAGCGATGGGCGTGGCGCTGAACGCGCCGCGCGCAATCGGTCAGCGCCGCACTTCGATCGTGCCAACGAGGTTTTCGTCGCCGCGCAGGAGCGACACCTTGAGACTACGGCCGCGGTTGGCGTCGAGCAGCCGAGCGAGGTCGGGCAGCGAAGTGACTGGCAGCTCGCGTTCGCCGATGGCTTGGCGCACGAACACCGACAGCACGACGTCGCCAGCGGCTAGGCCGATGGCGGCAGCCGGTCCGTCCGGGTCGATGCGGTCCAGGCGCACGACCGCCGGGAACAGTTGCACGCGCCGCAGTCCGGCGCCGCGACAGAAGGCCCGCGACGCCTTGCGCACGAACTCGCGGTCTGCCTCGACGTCGACCTGCACGGCCAGCGCGCCGATGGTCGATTGCAGTAGCCACTGCGTTCTTGTCAGCCGCTGCGCGGTTGCGCGCACGTCGCGGCCGGCGCGGCGCAGCAGCAGCAGCACCGGCGCGTCGGCGCGGGCTTCGAAGACCTGCCGTAGGTAGTCGATCGAAGAGCGGATCTCGACGTCGCCGACGCGCGCGAGGGCGTCGCCGGCCTGCACGCCGGCGGCGGCGGCCGGGCCGCCGGCGATCACCTTCTCGACGAAGACGGCGCCGTCGCGATCGGCGACCTCCATGCCGAGCCATGCTGCGTCCTCACTAGCGGCAAAGCTGCCGCTCTGTAGCAACTCGCGCTGGAACTCGGCGCGCACGGTGTCCATCGGGATGGCGAAGCCGATGTTCTCAGCGCCAGCCGCCATGGCGCTATTGATGCCGACGAGGCGGCCGGTGATGTCGAGCAGGGCGCCGCCGCTGTTGCCCTGGTTGATCGCGGCGTCGGTCTGCAGTAGGCCGGTGTACTCGCGCACGGCGCCGTCGGGCGTGCGCACACGGATCGAGCGGTCGATCGCCGACAGCACGCCGCTGGTCACGGTGTTGGCGTGGCCCTGCGGGTTGCCGATGGCGATGACGGTCTCGCCGACCATCAGGTCGCCGGAGCGGCCGATCTCGATCGGCTTAAGCGTGTCGTCGGTCTGCAGCCGGAGCTGTAGCAGGGCGAGGTCGCGCTTGGCGGACGACGACAGCACGCGGGCCGGCCGCGAGCGGCCGTCGCGCAACTTGACCTCGACCTCGAGGCTGTC
Source organism: Planctomycetota bacterium (assembly GCA_016872675.1). Classification (GTDB taxonomy): domain Bacteria; phylum Planctomycetota; class UBA1135; order UBA1135; family UBA2386; genus UBA2386. The sequence continues at coordinate 70,883 of VGZG01000001.1, read as the reverse complement.
GCCGCCGAGCACGATGGTGGCGACGACGTGCCAGTTGGTGATGACGAGGCCAGAGGCGTCGAGGATCACGCCGGAACCTTGGCCCTCGGTGCGCGGCTCGCGGCCGGCCAGCTGGTTCTGCAGGTAGATGCTGACCACTGAGTCGGCGGCGCGCTGCACGGCGCGGACCACTGGCGTCGTGCGCAGGTCTTTGTCGCTCTCGTCGGGCTCGACCACCTGCAGCGGCGAACTGCGGCCGACGAGGCCCGGGCCGCCCTGCGGACGAGCCGATTGGATGAGCGACGGCAGCAGCAGGGACAGGCCGAGGAGGCGGTACGGAAGGCGCATGGGGGTGGACTTCGCTTAGGGAATCGCAACGGTCGGCAGCGCGCAACCCTCCCGTCGCCGACCGGCCGATGCCACCGGCGGGGAGGTGGCGCGCGCGGTCTTCGGCGCGGAGGATGGGGCCCATGCTCTACCGGTTCGCCGCCGAGGTGCCGCTGCGCTGGGTCGACGTCGACAGCGCCGGCGTGGTCAACAACGCCACCTACCTGAGCCTGCTGGAGCAGGCGCGCTACCTGTACTTCACGCACCTCGGGTTGATGGACGACCACGCGGTGCCGTTCGTGCTCGCCGAAGCGAACGTCAAGTTCCTGCGCCCCGGGCGGTTGGGCATGCGCGTCGAGGTCGCTGCGCGCACGAGCCGGCTCGGCACGTCGAGCTTCGACATGGACTACGAGGTGCGCGCCGGCGAGCAGGTCTTGGTGACGGCGACGGTGGCGCTGGTGTTCGTCGATGCCGATCTCAAGCCGTGTCCGATCCCGGCGCTGTGGCGCGAGAGGATCGCGGCGTTCGAGGAACTCGGGTAGGAGTCAGCTCCGCGGCACGAGCGCCGCTAATTTCACGGCGCCGGCCGGCTGGCCAGGAAGGCAGTGGCGGCGGCGCTGGCGTCTGCGGTCAACACGGCGGCGACGGCACTGCGCAGTTCACGCACGCCAGCGACCGACGCGCCATCGAGCGCGGCGGCGAGCCCAAGGCCGCGAAACCACGCCGCCTCGTCGCGCGGCAAGGGGCCGCGCAGCGCGCCGGTGAGGGCTTCGTGGCAGGCTGTGGCGTCGGCGCTGGCGAGCGCGCGGCACGGCATCGGGCGCTCGTCGTAGGTCGCGCATCGCTCGTCGCGCAGCAGCGGACACGGTCGGCCGACCAGTTGTTCCCAGGCGAAGCCTGCAGTCGCGGCCGCGTCCGCCCGCATGGCGTCGGCCAGCGCTGGCGTCGCAGCGATCACGCGCGCGAGCCGCAGCGCTTCGCCAAAACGCACGCCGACGGGGAAGCGGCAGCAGTGCGCGCAGCCGGCGGCGCAGGCGCGCGGCGGCGCGTCGACGGTCGCGGCGAACAGCTCGACGCCAGCAGCGTGCGCGGCCGCCGCCAGCGCGACCGGGTCGCCAGGTGGCGCCACAGCGGCAACCGCGCGGCCGCCGGCCTCGAGGCCGCGGTAGTACTCCGCTTGGGTGTCCGCCATGCGCGGCCCACTCTAGGCGAGGCGGGCGCTGCCAGGAACGGCGACCGCATCGCCGCCCCGCCGCAGTATCGTCCCTGGTCATGATCCGCCGTCCGGCTTCGCTGCTCCTTGCCGCGTTCGCGGCCCTCATCGCCGTCGCCGCGCCGGCGCAGGACGCGCCCGAGGACCTGGGCGCGCTGTTGCAGGCGGCGCAGAAAAAGCTGCGCCGCGGCGAGTGGTCGGCGGCCGAAGCGCAACTCGACGAACTGTTCGACGCGCTGGCCGAGCAGGACGAGAAGGATCGGCCGCTCGACCTAGTCGCCGCCGCCAACTTGTCGCTTTGGCAGCTCGAACTGCGGCGCGGCCGCTACGAGTCGGTGCGCGACGCGATCGCCAAAGCCGATCCGGCCCTTCGCGACCGTCGCGAGGCCGTGCTGTTGCGCAGCGAGGCGCTGCGGCGCGTCGGCGACCAAGGCGCCGCCGCGACGTTGCTGCGCGCGCTGGCCGACCGGCAGCCGGACGACTTCGAGGCGCGGCACCTGCTCGGTGTGGCGCTTTGGGCCGATGGCCAGCGCGCCGCGGCGCGCTGGCTCTGGCAGGCCAACGCCGACGCCGAGGCGAAGGACGCGCGCGGCCACGCCTTCCGCGGCCGTTCGTTGCACCGGCTCGGTGGCCGCCGCAACCTCGAGGCCGCCAGCCGCGCGCTCGTCGCCGCCCTCGACCTCGAGCCCGAGCAGCGCGAAGCCCGCGTCACTCTGGGCCTGTGCAAGTTCGAGGCGTACGGCGAGGCCAGCGGCTTCCCGAGCGGCGAGAAGGACTTCAAGGCGGCGCTCGCCGCGCAGGTCGACGACGAAGAGGCGCTGCTGGCGATGTACCGCATACGCAGCGGCAACATGGTGCTCGACGCTGGCAAGACCGAACAGTTCCTCCAGCGAGTGCTGGCGCGCAACGAGCGCTGCGTGCCGGCCCTGGTCGAGCGCGCTGCCACCGTGCTAAACGATCGGCGCTATCGCGACGCCGCGCGCATGTTCGACGAGGCGCTGGCCATCGATCCCAACGACCGCGATGCGCTTTGCCACCGTGCCGCCGCCGCATGGCTGCTGAAGGACGAGGCCGGCTGGCAGGCGTTCCGCGCCCGCGCGTTGGCTGGCGATCCGGGTTGGCACGAGTGCGACCGCGTGCTGGCCGAGCATCTGTGCGCGCTGTACCGCTTCGCCGACGCATTGCCGTTCTTCGCCGCCGCGCGGCAGGCGGCGCCCGACGACGTGCCGACGCTGCAGGGCATGGCCAAGGCCCTGGTGTGCACTGGCGACGGCGCGCAGGCGCGCGCGCTGCTCGAGCGCGCCAAGCAGTTGTCCGACGGCCTGGTCGACCCGTGGCGCAACAACGCGCTGGCGGTCCAGCGCCTGCTCGACGACGAGTACGTGACGGTCGCCAGCGGCCCGTTCGAGGTGCAACTGCACCGCCAGGACAGCGAAGTCCTGCAGTCCTACCTGTTGCCGATCCAGCTCGAGGCGGCCGAAGTTCTTGGCGCCAAGTACGGGTGGCGGCCCAAGGACACGACGCGCATCGAGGTGCTGCGCACGTGGGACGACTTCTCGGTGCGCACGATCGGCTTCCGCGGCTTCACCGCGCTCGGCGTCTGCTTCGGGCGCCTGATCACGCTGGTTTCGCCGGTCGACGCCGACCTGCGCCGCAACGACTTCATGTGGGAGGCGACGGCGTGGCACGAGTACGCGCACGTGCTGACGCTCGGCGTCAGTGACAACCGCGTGCCGCGTTGGCTGACCGAGGGCTTCTCGGTCTACGAGGAGCGGGCGCGCGACCCGTCGTGGGAGCGCGGCATGGACCGCGAGCTGTTCGACGCCTTCCACAATCGCGACATCCCGCCGGTCCACCTGCTCAACCGCCTGTTCCGCGGTCCTCGCATCCTGTTCGGCTACTACCAGGGCGGCCTGATCGTCGAGTGGATCGCGCAGAAGCACGGCTTCGCCAAGGCGCTGGAGCTGCTGCGCGCGTTCGCCGAGGATCTCGACACCGAGGAGGCGTTCGAGAAGGCGCTCGGCATGCCTTCGCGCCGCTTCGACGCCGAGTTCCTGGCGTGGATCGAGCAGGAGAAGTTGGCCGGCATGCGGCTACAGAAGCGGCCCGACCAGGACGCGATGGCGCGCCTCGCCGCGCAAGCCACGAAGGAGTCGCGCAACGCTGACGTTCGCATCGACCTCGCGTGGGGCTGTCTACAGCGCGACAATCCGGTCGACGCCGGGCGGTGGCTCGCCGAGGCCGTGCGCATTGCCCCTGATGCGCCCCGCGTGCTGCTGGCGCGGGCCGAGCTGCTGCGGCGCCGCGGCGACGTTGACGAGGCGGTGGCGTGCTGGGAGAAGGCCTTCGCTGGCGGCGCCGACGACTTCGACTCGCGCATCGCCTGCGGCAAGGCGCTGCTGGCGCGCGAGGACCAGAAGGGCGCGATCGCGCAGTGGGAGGCGGCCAAGGCGTGCTGGCCGGCGTGCACCGAGGTCGGCAGCGCGCCGGAACTGCTGCTGGCGCGGCTCCATCGCGAGCGCGACGAGACCGACAAGGCGCTCGCCGAGACCAAGGCCTACTGCCGCCGTTCGGCGCGCGCGTTTGCGCCGCGCTACGAGCTGGCGACGGCGGCGCGCGAGGCGGGCGACCGCCGCGAGGAAGCGCGCTACCTCGTCGAATGCAACCGCATCGATCCGTTCCATCGCGAGCTGCACGTCCGGCTCGGCGATGCGTACGAGGCCCTTGGCAAGCTGGTCGATGCGGCGCGCGAATTCGAGGTCGCGCCGGCGGTGCTGCTGGAGTTCGACCGAAGGTTCGTGCTCGGCGGCGGCGAGCGGCCGGACGCTGCCGGTGACGCGGCCGAACGCGCCGCCTTGTGGCTGCGGGCGGCTCGCTTGCGCAAGGGCTTGGGGGACGACATGCGCGCCGTGGCGCTGCTCGAGCGCATCGGCCGCGAGACGGCGGGCGCGCCGGCCGCCGCCGAGGCGGCGACGCTGCTGCCAGAGTGGCGTCGCAAGTGACGAGGCACTAGCGTTTGCTCCCCCGGCCGGGCGATCCCGGCCGCGAATGCTTCATGCTCCCCATGCTCGAGGAAAGCTGGTCGCGCGTGCAGTCCGCCCTGCGGGAGCGGGCCGGCACGGCTGCGTATGACGCATGGCTGGCGGGCCTCCGGCCGGTCCTGCTCGAACGCGGCACCGTCTATCTCGAGGCGCAGAACCGGTTGGCTGCCGATCGCGTGCGTGCGTTGTTCCAGCCGCTGTTGCAGGACGTGCTGTCCGGCGACTTCGGCATCGACCTCGCCGTCGAGGTGCAGATCCCGGAGTCGCGCAACTTCGACGAGCTCGAGGTCTCGCCGCAGCAGCCGGTCGTCGACGACAGCAACCGCACCGCCTGGCTGGTGCTGAAGTCGCTCGGCGATGGCAAGCCGATGCCGTCAAACCTGTTCTGCTTCCACGGTCCGAGCGGCGTCGGCAAGACCTTCTTGTTGCGTTGGTGGCGCGAGCAGTCAGACGGTCGCCCGCGCGGCGGGCGGCCCGGCGCGCCGTGCCTGTGGTTCGAGTTGCCGGACCTGCTCAAGGCCTTCCAGTCGGCGCACCACGAGAACCGCGTGCCGGCGCTGTTCGAGGAACTGGCCCAGGACAAGCCGCTGGTCCTCGACGAGTTCCACCGCATTGCCGGCAAGCCGAAGCTGCAGAAGTTCGTGCTCGGCGTGCTGCGCGCTCGTGAGGCGGTGGGGCAGCCGACGGTGCTGGCGTCGCGCTGGCATCCGCACGAAGTTCACGACCTCGATCCGACGCTGGCGTCGTCGTGCCTCGCTGGCTTCGTTGCCGCGATCGAGCGGCCGGGCCCGATGGCGCGCCTGCGGTACCTGCGCGCGCTCGCGGGCAAGCCGTCGCGCAACGGTCTCGCCAACCAGATCGAGTCGATGGCGCAGAGCGTCGTCGGCGGCTATCCCGAACTGCGCGCGGCGTGGGCGCGCCAGCGCGGCGCGCACCTGCCGCCGAAGTACCTCGAGCTCATCGATCCGAGCCGCGTGTTCGCGCGCCTGCGCGACCGCGTCGCCGAGAAGTTCGCGGCGCCGGCGTCCGAACTGCTGGGCAAGCGCCAGGGACGCGCCATCAGCCGCGCGCGCAAGGCGCTGGCCTGGCTGTGCCTGCAGAACGGCCTTTCCGGCAGCGAGGTCGGTCGTTTCCTCGGCAACCGCACGCGCGCCGCGGTCAGCTACATGGCGCTGTCGCTGCAGGAAGAACTGGCCAAGTCGCCGGAACTGCGGCAACTGCTCGAGGAACTCCAGTGAGCGTCTACGTGCAACTCGATGGCGCGGACGGCTGCGGCAAGTCGTCGCAGGCGCAGGCGCTGGTCGAGTGGCTGCGCGCGCAGGGCCGTGAGACGCTGCACGTGCGCGAACCCGGCTCGACGCCGGTCGGCGAAGCGCTGCGTAATCTGCTGCTGGCGCCGGCGACCGGACACCTACAGCCGGTCACCGAGGCGTTGCTGTTCTCGGCCGCGCGCGCCGAACTGGTGGCGCAGCAGGTGGCGCCGGCGCTGGCGCGCGGCGGGGTCGTCGTCGCCGAACGCGGCTACCTGTCGACGCTGGTCTACCAGGCGCTGGCGACGTCGCCGGGCCTGCCAACCGACTGGGTGTTCGACGTCACGCGCGCGGTGCACGGCGCCTGCCTGCCCGACGCGGTGTTCGTGCTCGACGTTGGCGCCGACGTCGCGTTGGCGCGGCGCGCGGCGCGCGCGAGCGACCGCATCGAGGCGCGGCCGGCGAACTACCACGCGCGCGTGCGCGAAGGCTATCGCCGTGCTGCGGCGCTCGATCCGCGCGCGCATCTGCTCGACGCTAGCCGGCCGTTCGACGCCGTGCAGCAGGACCTGCGCGCGGCGCTGACGAGGTTGTTGGCGTGACCGCGGGCAAGTGGGTGCGGGAAGCGCGCATCCCGTCGGCGAGCCAGTCGATGGCTGCCGACGGGGGGTCTGAAGTTGGTCGCGATGGCGTCCTGCGGTTATGCGCGCCGCTCGGCCAGGGCGAGGCGCTGGCCCGCTGGCTCAAGCTCGCGCGCACCGGCGCGCTGCCGCATGCGTTCGTCGTCGCCGGCGCGCGCGGCGCCGGCAAGACCACCGTCATCCAGTGGTTGACGGCGGCGTTGCTGTGCCCGTCCGATCTCGACGACGCCGGGCCATGCGGCGTCTGTCGCACCTGCACGCGCGTCGCCAACGGCATGCACCCCGACGTGCACCTCGTTGATCGTGCCCGCGACGAGGACGACAAGGACGAGTGGAAGAAGAGCTTCTACGTCATCAAGGTCGACCAGATCCGCCGCGCGCAGGAGACGTTGCAGCGGCACGCCGTCGAGGGCCGCGCCCGCGTACTGGTGATCGCCGATGCCGACTGCATGGACGAAGAGGGCCAGAACGCGCTGCTGAAGACGCTGGAGGAGCCTGGCGAGCGCACGTATCTGCTGCTCGAAGCCGCGCGGCCGGAGAATCTGCTGCCGACGATCCACTCGCGGGCGCAGCGTCTGGGCGTGCTGCCACTGGCCGAGGCGGTTCTGCGTCGCGAACTTTCCGCACGAATTCCAGAACGTTCTCCACACCACGAAGACGCCGTACGGCTGGCTGGCGGCAGCCTCGGCCAAGCGCTGCTGGCGTGCACCGAACGGGTGGTACAGCTACACCATCTTGTGCGTCAGGCGCTCGCCGAGCCCGTTCGGTTGCGGCCCGTCGCGCTGGCCCGCGAAGCGCTCGCCGGTGCGCGCAGCCGGCACCTGGAAGTCGATGCGGCGCGGAACTTTCTGTGGTTGCTGCGCCGCGAGTTGCACGCTGCCGTATGCGCCCTTGCGGACGCTGCGGACGCTACCTACCCTGCGCCGCGCACGGAACCATGGACGGCGTGGCTCGAACGAACCTTGGCGACGGAGCGGGACCTCGACCTGCTCATCCCGCCGGAGCAGGCGCTGGTCGCCTGCCTTGCATCGTTCTCCACAACGTGAGCGGGGCGGCCGTTGGGATCGGCCGTTACCGTCGTGGTTTGGCTTGGATGGCGCGTCGGGTTGGTCACCCCGCCGCGCTCAAGGGCGGTTCCGAAAGTGTCGATAGCGCTGGCGTCGCGCCGCCGCTGCGTCCTCGAAGGAACCGTGTCGATGGCAACTGCTGAACAGGACCTGCTCGAAGACAAGATCCAGAAGGTGCGCCGTCGCGATCGACGCTACTCGCGCCACGCCTACTACTTCGTCCTCGACGCCCTCGACTGGACCATGGCCGAGCTCGGCCGTGAGGAGAAGAGCGGTGAGGATCGCCACGTCGGCGGCCGCGAGCTGCTGATCGGCATCAAGGAGTATGCATCGCTGCAGTTCGGGCCCATGGCCGCGCTGGTGTTCGACCGCTGGGGCATCCACAAGTCGTCCGACTTCGGCGAGATCGTCTTCAACCTCATCGACGCCGAGCTGCTGAGCCGACGGTCGACCGACTCGCGCCTCGACTTCGTCGACGGCGCCGACTTCCGCGAGACCTTCGCGCAGAAGCATCGCGAGTCGCTGGATCGTATCGCGCACCGCTGAGCCTGCGCCGCGGCCGCGCCTGCGGCATGATGTGCGGCATGGCTTCACCGCGCCTTCCGCTCCCCGCTGCCGCACTGGCGGCTCTGCTGTCGCCGCTCGCCGCCCAAACACCGCCGGACGCCGGCTGGCTGCGGCCATCCGAGGCCATTGCGCGTCTCGTCGAGGCGCCGCCGCCGCCCGATGCGCAGTTGTCGCCGCAGCGGACGTGGTTGACGCTGCGCGCGCGCGAAGCGCTGCCCGGCCTCGACGTCGTCGCGCGGCCGCACCTCAAGCTCGCCGGCACGCGCGTCGATCCGGTCGCGCACGGCCCTGAGTTGGCGACGAAGACGACCGGGCTCGTGCTGCGCGCCGTCGCCGACGGCGCGGAAATCACCGTGCCGATCGCGCCAGGGCACTGGTCCGGCCCGCTGTGGAGCGCCGACGACCGCGCTTATGCGCTGGTGCGCGCCGCCGACGGCGGCGGCGAGCTGTGGGTAGCCGATCCGGCGACGGCGCCGCCGCGTCGCGTCGACGGCGTGCGCGTCAACGCCGTGCTCGCCGGCGGCGCGCAGTGGCTGACCGATCAGCGGCGGCTGCTGGTCTTCGCCGTCGTGCCCGGTCAGGCGCCGGAGCGGCCGCTCGTGCCGACCGGCCCGCAGATACAGGTGGCGCGGCCGGGCGAGAAGGCGCCGGCGCGCACCTACCAGGACCTGCTGCAGGACGCCCATGACGAGTTGCTATTCGAGCACTTCGGGCGCAGCCAACTGACGATCGTCGACCCGGCGGCGGGCGGCCGCGCGCTGGTCGGCGCGCCGGCGCTGTGGGAGCGCGCCGAGCCGTCGCCGGACGGCGCGCTGCTGCTGGCGTCGCGCATCGAACGGCCGTACAGCTACCAGCACCCGCGCGCCGCGTTTCCGCGCGTGGTCGAAGTGCTCGACCTCGAAGGCCGCTCGGCGCGCCTCGTCGCCCGCACGCCGCTGCAGGAGACGGTGCCGATCGGCGGCGTGCCGACTGGTCCGCGCGGGGTTGCTTGGGTGGCGTCGCTGCCGCACACGCTGGTGTGGACCGAAGCGCTCGACGGCGGCGATCCGAAGGCCAACGTGCCGCTGCGCGACGCCGTCTGGCGGCTCGACGAGCCGGCGGGCGAGCCGCAGGTGTGGTTCCGCACCGAGCACCGCGCCGCCGGGCTGCAGTTTGGCAGCGACGGCGCGCTGGCGCTGGCGAGCGAGTTCGATCGCCGTTCGCGCCGCGCCCGTTTGTGGCGCTTCGACGCCAAGCTGCCGGGCCAGCCCGGCGTGCTGCTGCTCGAGCGCTCGACGCAGGACGCGTACGGCGACCCGGGCAGCCCGGTGGTGGAGCGACAGGCCGACGGCCGCGCGCTCGTGCGCATGGCCGGCGACGCGGTGTTCCTCGCCGGCGACGGCGCCTCGCCGCAGGGCAACCGGCCGTTCGTCGATCGCTGGGACCTCGCGACCGGCCGCAAGGAGCGCTTGTTCCACGCCGATGCCAGCCGCCACGAGCAGTTCCTCGGCTTCCTCGACGCGCGCGGCCTGCGGCTGCTGGTGCGCAGCGAGTCGCGCGATCTGCCGCCGGCGCTGGTCGTCGTCGATCTCGTCGCGGCCAAGCGCACGATCCTGCGGCAGTTCGAGGACCCGGCTGGCGAGGCCCTGCGCGGCGCGCAGAAGCGCATCCTCACCTACGCGCGCGAGGACGGCGTGCAGATGTCGGGCACGCTGTACCTGCCCCCCGGCCACGACGGCCAGAAGCGCCTGCCGTGCCTCGTCTGGGCCTACCCCGTCGAGTTCACCCAGGCGAGCGATGCCGGCCAGGTGCGCTCGACGCCCAATCGCTGGCTGCGGCCGGCGGGCAGCTCGCACCTGGCGCTGCTGCTCGCCGGCTACGCGGTCTTCGACGACGCGTCGATGCCGATCGTCGGCCCGCAGCGCTCGGCCAACGACACGTTCGTGGCGCAGTTGCAGCAGAACGCTCGCGCCGCCGTCGAGGCGCTCGCAAAGGACGGCGCTGTCGACACCGCGCGCCTCGCCGTCGCTGGCCACAGCTATGGCGCCTTCATGACGGCCAACCTGCTGGCGCACACCGACCTGTTCCGCTGCGGCATCGCCCGTTCCGGCGCGTTCAACCGCACGCTGACGCCCTTTGGCTTCCAGAACGAGGACCGCACCTACTGGGAGGCGCCGGAGATCTACGACACCATGTCGCCGTTCCGCCACGCGCACCGCATCCAGGAGCCGATCCTGTTCGTGCACGGCGCCGACGACGACAACACCGGCACCTTCCCGCTGCAGAGCCAGCGCATGTTCGCGGCGGTCAAGGGCAACGGCGGGCACGCGCGGCTGTGCATGCTGCCGAGCGAGAGCCACGGCTACGCCGCGCGCGAGAACGTGCTGCACTGCCTCGCCGAGATGTGCGCGTGGCTCGACGCGCACTGCGTCGCCGGCGGCTGACGCGCCGCCGGGCGCTGGCGGTGGCGGGCTCGCCTGCTCAGACCTTCGTCAGCTCGAAGCCGCGGCGGTAGGTCTTGCTGATCATCGCCTGCGCGGCCGCCGAGTTGGTGACCTTCATCGCGGCGGCGTCCCATTCGATGCGCTCGCCGGTGCGCAGCGCCAGGTTGCCGAGCAGCATCGCCTCGGTGAACGGGGCGGCGTACTCGAAGTTCGCCATCGGCTGCGTCTTGGTCAGGATGCCCTGCAGCCACTCCTCGTGGATGCCGGGCGAGCGCGGCAGCGTCGGCGTCGGCGCCGTGTACTGCAGCGGGTTGCCGGCCTTGTCGTAGATGTGGAACGACTCGCCGTAGTCGGTGGGCGAGTAGAGGATGCCCTTGTCGCCGACCAGCAGGAAGCCGCCGCTGTGCCACTTCACGCCCGGCAGGAGCGTCGTCGGCGGCAGGTCGCCGCCGTCGTACCAGACCATCTTGATCGGGCCGCGCGCGCCGCGGGCCGCGAACTGGAAGTTGATCGTGCTGCGCTTGGGCGCCGTCTCGTCGTTGCGGCTGTCGGCGACCGCCTCGACCGACGTCGGGGCGTCGAGTTCGAGCGCGTAGAACGGCATGTTGGCGACGTGGCAGGCCATGTCGCCGAGCGCGCCGGTGCCGAAGTCCCACCACGCGCGCCACTGGAACGGCGCGTAGCCCTTGAACTCGCCGTCCTTGCGGCCGGTGGCGTACGGTCGCCACGCTGCCGGCCCGAGCCACAGGTCCCAGCGGAACGTCGCCGGGATCGCATCGACGTGCTTGGGCCGGCCGATGCCCTGCGGCCAGATCGGTCGGTTGGTCCAGACGTGCACCTCGGTGACGTTGCCGATGACGTCGCCGCGCACGCACTCGGTGGCGGTGCGGAAGCCATCGAGGCAGGTGCCCTGGTTGCCCATCGACGTGATGACCTTGGTCTTGCGCGCGGCCTGCAGCAGCAAGCGGGCCTCCTCGACCGTGTGCGACAGCGGCTTCTGCACGAAGACGTGGATGCCGCGCGCCATCGCCGCCAGCGCCGGGCCGGCGTGCAGGTGGTCGGGCGTGCTGACGGTCAGCGCGTCGAGCTTCTCGATGTCGAGCATGTCGCGCCAGTCCTCGTAGAACGCCGCCTTCGGGTTCTCCTCGCGCACCTGCTTGGCCTTGCCGAGGTCGACGTCGCACAGCGCGATGACGTCGTGGTTCTTGGCGCAGGCCTGGATGTCGGACAGGCCCTTGCCACCGCAGCCGACGGCGCCGATACGCAGCCGTTCGTTGGGCGACAGCCGGCGCAGCGGCGCGGCGGCGAAGCCGGGATGGGCGAAGCGGCCGGCGGCCGCTGCGGCGGCGCTGCCGACGAGGAAGTCACGACGTGAGGAACCGGATGCCATGGTGGCGCGCACCATAGCCGCCGCCCTGGGCCGCCCGCGCCGGCGTAGGTAACGAACTGTTCACTTCTTCGGCTGCTGGTGCGCTTCGCGGCCGTGGCGAATCGCGGCCCACTTCTCGCCGTAGACGAACGTCGGCGACTGCTCGTAGTCGTGGCACTGCGTGCACAACTGCGAGGCCTGCGCGCCGCTGAGCAGGCCGAGCGGCTTCTTGCCGCCGGCGGCGACGTGCTCCGAGCCCGGGCCATGGCAGCGTTCGCAGCCGACGTCAGCGTGCTGCGGCGTCTCCTCGAACGAGCGGAAGCCGCTGCGCTCGCCGTAGCCGACGACGTGGCAGCTGACGCAGTCGGGGTAGGCCGTCACCGGCCAGCCGTAGCGCTTGGGGTCCTTCTCGGCGTCGACCAGCGTCTGCCACGCGTGGGCGTGCTTGGACTTCTGCCAGTCGGCCATCGCCGTCGGGTGGCACGCGCCGCACGTCGCCGAGCCGACGTAGGTCGCGCCGCTGGCCGTCGGCCGCTGCTCGGCCATCTGCGCCAGGATGCCCTGCGCCTTCACGTCGTTGCGGTGCGCGAGGATCACGTCCTTCACCTGCGGGTCGCCGCCGCCGCCCGGCACGGTCCGGCTAGCGGCGAGCGGCACGAGTTCGCACGCGATCTGGCCGCCTTGGGCGTCGCGGTGCAGCCAGCAGTCGAGCAGCACGCGGCCGCGCGAGCCGGCGAACACCAGCGGCACGTCGCCGACGCGGCTCGGCGCGGCGGTGGGCGCGTCGTAGCCGCGGTCGACGCCGACGACGAGGTCGGGCGCTGGCTGCAGCGTCGGCACGAGCCTGCGGATGGCCGCGTCGTCGCCGTGCACGAGCAGGATGCGGCGGGTCGTCGGCGCAGCGCCTTCGAGCGCCCGTTGCCAGCCTGCTGCCGGTGGCAGGTGCTTCACGGCAGTCGCCCCGGCGAGCGCTGCGGCCGGCGGATCGAGCAGCAGCGCGGCGACGCGCAGCGCGACGCCGCGGACCTCCTTCTGCACGAACGGCTGGGCCGGCCAGTCGGCGGCGTCGCTCACGAGGTCCGAAGCGACGACCGGCGCGCCGGCGAGGAACATGCTCCAGTCGGCGCGCGGCAGCAGCAGGTCCTTGCCGCCGACGCCGAGCGCGTCGTAGCGCCACTTCATCGCGAACAGCACCTGCGACGCCGTCAGCAGCTTCATGGCGTCGAGCGGGGTGTCGCCGTCGACGACGCCGCCGCCTTCGATCAGCAGGTCGTAGTTGCCCTGTTCGCCGACGTGCTGCATGCGGCGCGCGAGGCCGCCGAGTTGGCCGCTGGCGCAGCCGCACGGCTCGAGGCGGCCTTGCATCGAGCCGCTGATCAGCATGCGGATGCGGTCGGCGGGCGGCGCCTGGACGGCGGGCTTGGGCTCCTGGCCGATCGGCGCGGCGGCCTTGCCCTGGCTGCATTGCGCGAGCGATGCGACGAGCGTCGAGAGGACGAGAGCGAGCGCGGCCAGTGCCGCCGGGCGGGTGGGCTTCATGCGTCCTTGCGGGCCAACAGTACCAACTCGATGGGCAGGAACGGGCCGCGGTCGTCGTCCTTGCTCAGCATCAGGGTAGCCCGCACGGTCGCGGCGAGACCGCCGAGGTAGCGGACGTGCATGCGCAGGCGGCGAGGGGCGTCGGGCATGGTGTCGAAGCGGACGGCGAAGTGGCGGCTCAGGTCGCGGCCCTGGCCGTCGACGAGTTGGCGCACGGCGAACTCCACGGGCCGCCGCGTATCGTGGTCGACGATGACCAGGAACTGCCCGGCGGCCTCGGCCTCGGTCTGCTCGCGGTCGAGCGCGGCGCGGAATGACAGCTTGTCGAGCGGCACGGCCTCGAGGTCGGGGATCGACTTCCAGACCGCGTCGAGCGTCAGCTGGTAGCCGGGGATCGTCGTTGCCACCGTGACCTGTGCGCGGTGGTTGCCGAACGGGCCCGGTTCGACGCGGGCGCGCAGCAGCCAGTGGTCGCCGTTGTGCGCGAGCTCGAGGGCGACGCGCGGATCGATCGCGGTCGCTGGGCCGAAGACGGCGTCGCGGTGGCGCTCGTCGCCGCGCAGCGTGGTGGCGAGGAAGCCGCGCTGCGACGCGGCGACGCGCCCGAAGTCGAGCGTCGCCAGCGGCCGCAGCTCGACTGGCGCGTCGACGCCAAAGCGCACGACCACCGGCCACTGCGCGCGCGAGCCGCCGGTCGGGTCGTCGAGCGCCTGCAGCACGACGAAGCCGCGGCTCTGCGTCGGCTTGAGGTCGGCGGCCTCCTTGCGCGCCGTGTCGATCTCGACGCGCAGCACCAGCGTCTCGCCGGCCGCCGGCAGGCTCGTCGCTGTGCCGGCGCCGTCGACAAAGCGTTCCGTGCCGTCCGGACCGCGCAGCCGGAGATCGGCGTGGCCGCACGAGCAGTCGAGGTGCACGCGCATTGGCACATAGCCGCCGCCCAGGCGCTGCAGGTCGAGCGGGAACTCGTGGGCGCGCCGCTCGCCGTGCGGGATGATGCCGAAGTCGTGTTCCAGGGTCAGCGGCGCCGTGGCGGCTGACGGCGTCGCGGTTGGCGCGGCGGGGGCACACTCGTCGCGGCAGGCGAGGCCGACGAGGAGTGGCAGCAGCAGAACGGTCCGATGCATGGTCGCAATAGTAGGCCCGTTGGTCGCCGTTACGGGCGAGAAGTTGCCGCCACGAAGGCTCCTGGCCCGCGGGCATGTCTGGGGTGTCGGCCGGCGCGGGCTGCGGAGGTGAGCCGACCGGCTGGGCGCTACTGCTCGGCGGCGGCGTTGTGAGCGCGGCCGAGGCCCGCGCGGCGGAAGTCGCGCGCCATCTGGTTGACGATCGGCGTCATCAACTCGCCGGGGCACTCGGTGTCCTTGAAGTCGTGGTGGCAGAAGATGGCGTCGGGTCCGAAGCGGTTAACGCGCATCAGTTCGGCGACCAGTTGCCGCATCGACTGCACCTGCGCCGGCGTCGGCTCCTGGCCCTTCTTGCGCATGAAGTTGCCGAGCAGGCAGATGCCGACGTTGCCGATGTTGCTGTCGCCGCCGGCGTGGGCGCCCTGGTAGCGCAGTTCGCGGCCCTGCCAGATGCGACCGGACGGGTCGATCAGGAAGTGGTAGCCGATGTCGCCCCAGCGGTTCTTGCTCATGTGCTGGCGCTGGATGCCGGCGATCTGCGAGCCGCAGGTGCTCGGCCGCGTGTCGCGGAAGTAGATCGCCGAGTGGTGGATCGTCACGCGGTCGATCGGCTGCATCGGCTCGACGTTCGAGCGATCGGGCGCGGTGGCGCCCCAGGCCGAACGTGGTCGGACCGCGACGTCGATGGCCGCCGGCGCGGCCGCCTCGACCGGCGCGCCCTTGCGCAGCTTGCCGGCGATCAGCTTGCGCAGGTCGCCGTCGATGGCGAGCTGGTTGGCGAGGTTGCGATCGTAGGCGCCGCGGTCGCCCTGCCCCGAGAGGTCGAACGCTTCGGCGCGCAAATAGCGCGCGAACGACTCCTCGTGCGCCGACGGCTTCTTCGTGCCGTAGAGCACTTCGGCGGTCGTGTCGAGGACGTTCTGCGCGCGCTTCTGCTGCAGTTCGAGCCACGCGACGCGCAGCAGCGCCGGCGGCGTCTTGGTGCGCGACAGCAACTCGATCTCGGTGTCCGGCGCCATCGCCGCGGGCGCGAAGGTCACGGCCTTCGACACTACGGTCGGCGGCTGGAACGCCAGCTGCTTGGGCGGGGCGACGCCGCGGCAACCGGCGAGCAGACCGATGGCCGTGATGGTCAGGGCGTGCAACCAGAAGCCAGAGTGCGGGTTGCGCGCGATGTGGAACATATTCACGAAGCCCTCCCGCGACCTGACACCGACCGGTGGCCAGGTCCGCAGGCCGGCAGCCTAGCTGAGCGCAAGCTCCGATGCCAACGTCCTTTGCCGGTGGCGTGGCCGCTGCGGCGAGGGGCGCCCTGTCGGCCCGGCGCCGGCGCCGCGACGGCCCCGCTCAGTAAAGGCCGGACTTCGGTCGATAGACGCAGGCAGTCGGGAGAACCCATGTTCGCACAGGTCGCCCTCAAGCTGATCGGCCCCGTCGACCACCTCCGCCTCGTCTGGCAGACGGGGGAGACCTTGCTGAACGGCGTCCAGTTCGACGAGGACCCGGAAGGCACGCGGTACAACGTGCTGGTCGCGTTGCAGGAGGTGGTGACCAACGTCCTGCGCCACGGCTACCAACTCGATGCAGCGAGTCCGGTCGAGGTCGCGTTCGAGCTCCAAGGCGACTCGTTCCGCGTCACGCTGCGCGACCGCGGCCCGGCGTTCGACCCGCTGCAGCACGCGGGCCCGAGCCACGCCGACCCCGAGGCGATGCCGACCGAGGTCGGCGGCTTCGGCATCCACATCGTCCGGCAGGTCATGGACCGGGTGGAGTACTCCCGCGCCGACGGCTGGAACACCCTTCAACTGACGAAGTACGCCCGCGTCGTCGCCAACACGTGAGGCGACTGTGACGATCCACCAGGATTCGAGCGAACTCCTGGCGGCGATCCCGCGGGCGATCGACGGGGTCGCCGTGACCGTGTTCGACCAGGGTGGCGCGCCGGCCGCACAGTTTGGCGCCGCGGCCGCGTCGCACACATCGGTGCGCGCTGACCTGCCCGATGGCGCCGTCGTGGCCGACATCGCCACCGCGTGCCCAGAGGCCCAGGCGCTCGTGCAGGCGTTGCTCGGTGTGGTGAAGGAGCGCGAGCGGCTCGAGGCGGACATGGAGAGCATGAACGACCGTTCCATGAGCCTTCTGGAGCAGGTCGCGATGTACACCGAGACGTTGCCGCAGTTGTCCGGCGGCGAGAGCGACGCAGCGATCGCCAGGCAGGCGGTCGAGGCCTGCCGACGCGCCGCCGGCGTGCGTCACGTCGTCTACTTCGAGTACCGGCAGGACAAGGGCGGCTGCGTGCTGGCAGCGGACAACGGCGACCTCGTCGGTCCCGGCCGCGGCGAACTCGAGCCGTTCGTGCCGGCGGAAGGCTTCCTCGGCGACGTGCTCGCCGGCGGCGTGCCGATCGTGCGCGCCGTGCCGGCAGGCCGCCGGCTCGGCGAACCCGGCAGCCCAGAGCGTCTGGCCGAACGCATCGTGCTCGGCGTGCCGGTGACCTACGGTTCGGCCGAGAAGCGCATTCCGCTCGGTGTGCTGGCGCTGATCGACCGCGTCGCCGGCAGCGCGGCCAGTCGCGGCGACCTCGGCTCGTGGGAGATCGATTTCGCCGTCGCCTTCGGCGCGATGCTCGGCGCCGTCCTCGGCGCCCGCAAGACCGTCGCGCTCGGCAAGGAGATGAGCACGGCGCGCACGATCCAACGGCAGGTCCTGCCCGAACGGCTGGCGACGATCGCCGGCTACGACGTGGCGGCCCGCTACGAGGCCTGCGGCGCGGTCGGCGGCGACTACTTCGAATACGCGCCGCTGGTCGATGGCCGCACGCTGGTGGCTGTCGCCGACGTCTCCGGGCACAACCTCGCGTCGGGCATGGTCATGGTCTCGGCGCGCGCGACGCTGCGCACGCTGGCGAGCGTCCACGGTTGCCCGGCGACGCTGTTCTCGGCAATGGCGCGGCTGATGCACGATGACCTGCAGCGCACCGAGCGGTTCCTCAGCGCGGCCGCAGTTGCGCTGCGGCCGGCCGATGGCGCCGTCGAGTATGTCTGCGCCGGCCACAACGAACTGATGATCTACCGCGCCGACGGCGACCGCGTCGAGCGCGTGCCGAGCGACGGCACCATCCTTGGTTTCCTGCCGGACGTCGCATACGAGGCGCGGTCGCTGCGCCTGCAGGCGGGCGACTGCCTGCTGCTCTACACCGACGGCATCACCGAGGCGACGGACTGCGACGGCCAGATGTTCGGCGAGGAGCGATTGGCGGCGGTGTTCGCGCAGTTGGCGCCCAACCGATCGGCGCAGCGGGTCGTCGATGGCCTCGCGACCGAACTCGAGAACTGGCGTGGTGGCGCTGCCAACGCCGACGACGTCACGGCGGTGGTGGTCCGCTTCCAAGGCACGCAGGGCGGAGGGACGCAACGATGACGCAGCGCACGATCCTGGTGGTGGACGACGAACCATTCATCTGTCGCTCGTTGACCTACATCCTGCGCAAGGGCGATTACCGTGTCCTTGAGGCGCGCGACGGCGAGGAAGGCTTGGCGATGATCCGCGCGCAGAAGCCGGACCTCGTGTTCCTCGACGTGATGATGCCCAAGCTCGACGGCTTCGGCGTGACCAAGCAGGTCCGCGCCGACGCCGCGCTCGACGCGGTCAAGATCGTGCTGCTGACTGCGCGCGGCCAGGAAGGCGACAAGGCTGACGGCAAGGAGGCCGGCGCGACCGAACACCTGACCAAGCCGTTCAGCCCGAGCCGCATCCTCGACCTCGTGCGCCAGATGCTGTCGAACTGACGCCGCCGGCCCGCGCTGCGCTAGGCTGCGGCGGTGACTGGCGCGACGCCGCCCCTCGACGATCCCATGCTGGCGCGCCGGCCGTGGCGCGCGGTGCTCGGCCAGGGCCTGCCGCTGGCGTTCGGCCTCGCCTCGCACGCTGCGATCAACCTCGTCGACCTCGCCATGGTTGGCAGGCTCGGCGGCGACGCGGTGCAGGCTGCGCATGTCGGCTCGACCTGGAACTTCCTGCCGATGATCGTCGGCAACTGCGTATCGACCGCGCTGCTGGCGCAGGCGTCCCGTCGGCTCGGCGCCGGCGACGTCGACGGCGCGCGCGCGTTCAACCGCCGCGCGCAGTGGCTGATGCTCTGGCTCGGCCTGCTGCTCGGCGCGGCATCGGCGCTGCCGGCGGCGCCGATGGCCGACCTGATGGGCGTCGAGGGGGCGGCGCGCAGCGGCGCCATCGCCTACCTGGTGGTCAGCAATCTCGGCTGCCTGCCGATGTTCGTGCTGATGCAGACGACCGCGGCGATGCGCGCCGCCGGCGAGGCGTCGATGCCGCTGCTGCTGCTGCTGGGCGCCAACGTGCTGAACCTCGCGTTCGCCGTGCCGCTGTTGTTCGGCTGGGACGCCGTCGGCTGGGAGCCGATCGGCGTCGTCGGCGCCGCCGTGGCTGCCGTCGCCGCACGCGCGGTCGCCGCCGCGGTCGGAGTGTGGTGGCTGTGCCGGCGGAGCCATGCGCTGACGCTGCGTGGCCCGGCGCCTGCGGCCGCCCCGGCCGTCGCCCGGCCGTTGTTCGTCGACGCCTGGCCGCAGGCGCTGCAGATCGTGCTGCGCGCCGGTCTCGTGCTCGTGCTGACGCCGCTCGCGCGTCGACTTGACGGCGAACCAGCGCTGGTCGCGCTCGGCATCACCACGCGCTTTGACACCATCGTGCTGTTCGCTGCGCTCGGCTTCGCCAACGCCGCCACCGCCTACGCCGCGCGCGCGGTGGTGGCAGGTCGTGCCGCCGCGGCACGCGCGGCCGGGTGGTGGGCCGGCGTCTTCGGCGGCCTGCTCGGCGTCGCCTTCGTCGCGGCGATGAATGGCGGCGCGCCGTGGCTCGTGACGCTCTGCCTGCCAGCGCCGCCGGACGGCGTCGTCGACGCGGCCGTCGACTACTTCGGCACGGCGTCGTGGGCGCAGGCGCTCGGCGCGATTGCGCTCGGCGCCATGGGCGCGCTGCAGGGCGCTGGCCGCATGCGGTTGCCGCTCGTCGGCGACGTCGTCGGCTTCGTGCTGGTCTACGGCGCCTTGGCCGTGACGGCGCAGACGGCGACCGCTGCCGGGGCGCTCTACAGCGGGTTGGTCGTCGGCATGGCGGCGGTGGCGGCGATCCACCTCGGGTTGGTGCAGTGGGGGCGGTGGACCGATCCGTTGGAGCGTCAGAATGGCAGCGGGGCGACACCATGAGACTGCCGGAATGGCAGCGAAACAGGCGCGTGCTTATGCGTAAGTCGTTGTTTTTATAGAGCTAGCAGCGGCCTGGTTGGTGGGCATGGCATTTGACGAGCGCGCACCGGCCGCGGCGCTCCGAAGGTTGGGGTGGTCGCGGCGATTCGTTCGCAAACGTCCCGCCTCGGCGCGGGTGAGCAGGAGATCCCATGTCGAAGATCGTCGGAATCGACCTCGGTACCACCAACTCGGTCGTGTCGGTGATGGAGGGCGGCGAGCCCAAGGTCATCGCCAACATGGAAGGCGCGCGCACGACGCCGTCGGTCGTCGCCTTCACGCCGAGCGGCGAGCGGCTGGTCGGCGCGCCCGCCAAGCGCCAGGCCGTCACCAATCCGACCAACACGATCTACTCGATCAAGCGCTTCATGGGCCGGCGCCACGACGAGGTCGGCGACGAGGAGAAGATGGTGCCCTACAAGGTCGTCGGCGGCGCCAACGAACTCGTCAAGGTCGACGTCGGCGGCAAGCAGTTCACGCCGCCGGAGATCTCGGCGCAGATCCTGCGCGCGCTGAAGGAGGCCGCCGAGGCCTACCTCGGCGAGAAGGTCGAGCGCGCGGTCATCACCGTGCCGGCCTACTTCAACGACAGCCAGCGCCAGGCCACCAAGGACGCCGGCCAGATCTCCGGCCTCAAGGTCGAACGCATCATCAACGAGCCGACCGCTGCGGCGCTCGCCTTCGGCCTCGACAAGAAGGCCAAGGGCAAGAACATGAAGATCGCCGTCTTCGACCTCGGCGGCGGCACCTTCGACATCTCGATCCTGGACGTCGGCGAAGGCGTGTTCGAGGTCAAGGCGACCAACGGCGACACGCACCTCGGCGGCGACGACTTCGACGAGCGCATCATCCAGTGGCTGTGCGAGTCGTTCCGCAAGCAGACGGCCATCGACCTGAAGAAGGACCAGATGGCGCTGCAGCGGCTCAAGGAGGCCGCCGAGAAGGCCAAGATCGAGCTCAGCTCGGCGACGCAGACGCAGATCAACCTGCCGTTCATCACCATGGACGCGACGGGCCCCAAGCACCTCAGCGAGAACCTGACCCGCGCGCAGTTCGAGAAGCTGTGCGAGGACCTGTTCGAGCGCTGCCGCGGCCCGGTGCTGCGCTGCATGGAGGACGCCAAGATGAAGCCCTCCGACATCGACGAGTGCATCCTCGTCGGCGGCAGCACGCGCATCCCGCGCGTGCGGGCGCTGGTGAAGGAGATCTTCGCCAAGGAGCCGAACCAGTCGGTCAACCCGGACGAGGTCGTGTCGCTCGGCGCGGCGATCCAGGGCGGCGTGCTCGGTGGCGAGGTGAGCGACGTGCTGCTGCTCGACGTCACCCCGCTGTCGCTCGGTATCGAGACGCTCGGCGGCGTGATGACCAAGCTGATCGAGCGCAACACGACGATCCCGACCAGCCGCAGCCAGGTCTTCTCGACCGCGGCCGACAACCAGCCGGGCGTCGACATCCACGTGCTGCAGGGCGAGCGCGAGTTCGCCAACGACAACCGCACGCTCGGCCGCTTCAAGCTCGACGGCATCCCGGCCGCACCGCGCGGCACGCCGCAGATCGAGGTGACCTTCGACATCGACGCCAACGGCATCCTGTCGGTGACCGCCAAGGACAAGGGCACCGGCAAGGAGCAGAAGGTCAAGATCGAGGTCGGCTCGGGCCTGTCGAAGGACGAGGTCGAGAAGATGGCCCGCGACGCGCAGGCGCACGCCGCCGACGACAAGAAGCGCCGCGAACTCGTCGACCTGAAGAACCAGGCCGACAGCATGGCCTACCAGGCCGAGAAGCAGCTCAAGGAGAACGCCGACAAGGTCGACGCCGCCACCAAGGGCAAGGTCGAGGCGGCGATCGCCGACCTCAAGAAGGCGATCGAGAGCGACTCGGTCGAGCGGCTGAAGGCGGCGATCGCGGCCTTCGAGCAGGCCATGTCGGCGATGAGCGCGGGCATGGCGGGTGCGGCCGCCGGCGGTCCGGCCGCGGGCGCCGCGGCGGGCGCCGGCAAGGCCGGCGACGAGGACATCAAGGACGCCGATTTCGAGGTCAAGAGCTAGAGCCGCCCCCGGTGGCCGTCCAAGCCGCCCGCGCGCAGCTCGCTTTTGCCTTTGCGACGGCGATCCCTAGCCTTTGCCGCCGCGTCCGGCGAGCGTTTCGGATCCCCTGATCCGGGACGCTGTTACGCCCCCCGGCCGGCCGCGCTATCGCCCTGCTCGCATGATCCGCGTCCGTGACCTGACCAAGCGCTACGGCAGCTTCGTGGCCGTCGAACGTCTGTCGTTCGAAGTCGGCCGCGGCGAGATCGTCGGCTTCCTCGGCCCCAACGGCGCTGGCAAGACGACGACCCTCCGCGTGCTGACCGGCTTCCAACCGGCGACGTCCGGCACGGCCGAGCTCGCCGGCATGAACGTCGCCAGCGATTCGCTCGGCGTCCGGCGCCAACTCGGTTACCTGCCGCAGGAGGTGCCGATCTACCCGGATCTGCGCGTCATCGAGTACCTGCGCTACCGCGCCGCGCTCAAGGGCGTGCCGGCAAAGGCGCGCGCCGGCGCCGTCGCGCGCGCGATGGACAAAGCTGGCATCGTCGACGTCGGCCACAAGCTCGTCGGTCACGTCAGCCACGGCTATCGCCAGCGCGTCGGTCTCGCCGATGCGCTCGTCGCCAATCCGCCGATCCTCATCCTCGACGAGCCGACGTCGGGTCTCGATCCCAACCAGCGGCGCCGTATCAAGCAGGTCGTGCGCGACCTCGCCAACGAGCACACCGTGCTGTTCAGCAGCCATATCCTCGGCGAGGTGCAGGAAGTGACGTCGCGCGTGCTGGTGATCCACCGCGGCGTGCTGCGCGCCGACGGTTCGCCCGCCGAGCTGGTCGCGCGCGGCGCCAGCCGCCGGCTGCGCGTTGCCGTGCGCGGCGAGCCGGGTGCGCTCGCGTCGGCGTTGGCCGCCGGCGGCATCGCCGCCGATGTCGTCGTTGGCGACGGCCTCGCCAGCGCGGTCGCCGAGCTGCCTGCCGGCGCCGATCCGGTGCCGGCGCTGGCCGCGGCGCTGGCGGCGCGCGCGCTGCCGGTGCACGAACTGCGCGTCGAACTGCCAACCCTCGAGGAGTGGTTCCACGCCGTCACCGAAGGCGCCGACCGCGGCGAGGAAGCCGCCGCGGCAGCGCAGGAGGCGGGGCGATGAACGGGGCGCTGGTGACCTTCCGCAAGGAACTGCTGTCGTACTGCGTCAGCCCGGTCAGCTGGATCGTCGGCGTGCTGTTCTACTGGTGGCGCGGCCTCGAGCTGCGCGCCTTGGTCGACTACTTCGCGCGCTACCGCGTCGACCAGGAATTGCTGCCGCCGCAGACCTACTCGCTCGGCAGCACCTTCCTGATGGTCGTGCTGGTGCCCGGCCTGCTGACGATGCGCAGCTTCGCCGAGGAGCGGCGCACCGGCTCGCTGGAGACGCTGTTGACCGCGCCGGTGCGCGACGGCGAAGTGATCCTCGGCAAGTGGGCGGCGGCGACGGCGTTCTACTCGCTGCTGTGGCTGCCTAGCGTGCTCGTGCTGCACGTCCTCGAGTACGGCCCGTTCCTCGCTGCTGACCTCGCGTTCGGCCCGGTGTTCGCCGCCTACCTCGGCATGTTCCTGCTTGCTGGCATGCTGCTCGCGTTTGGCTGCTTCGCTAGCAGCTTGACCGACAACGTGCTGTTGGCCGCGCTGCTGACGATCATGTTCGACTACGGTCTGCTGACGCTGCCCCGGCAGATCGCCGGCCTGCTCGGCGAGGCGGCGCAGGACTGGCGCGTGCGCGAGCTGCTCGACAAGTTCGACGTGATGCGGAACTTCAGCGAGTGGTTCGCGCGCGGGTTGATCGACACTAGCCAGGTCGCGTTCTACGTCGGCGGCATCGCGTTCTTTCTCTGCCTATGTGGCATCAGTCTCGCGGCGCGGAGGATCGGATGAGGTCGCGTCGCTTCGGCCTTTGGCTGCAACTGATCGTCGGCGGCGCGCTGCTGCTGGTTTTCTGGGCGCTCCTCGTGTGGGCGTCGGCGCGCCCGGCGCTCAAGGCGCTGATCGACCTGACCCCGCAACAGGTCAACTCGGTCGACCCGGTCAGCGAGGAACTGCTCGTCGACTTGCGTGGGCGCAAGGCCGCGATCGAGTTCCACCTCTTCTACCCGCCGTACGCCGGCGAGGCGGCCGATGACTGGAAGCGCCAGGAGTTCCGCATCCGCGAACGCTTGCGCGAGCTGACGCGCCTCCTGCTGGTGCGCTACCAGTTCCTCGGTGGCGAAAGCGTCAAGATCGTCGCGCACGACTTCTACGCCGACGCGCAGAAGACGCGCGAGGACGCGCAGGCCTTCGGCTACACCGACGCCGAGACCGACGTGCTCGTCGTCGCCGTGCGCATGCCCGGCAAGGAGCGGCGATTCCGCAAGCTGTCCCTGCCGCTCGACCTTGGCCAGATCGAACGCTCCAACCAGGGCGGGGGGCCGATGAGCCGCGTCAGCCTGCCGGTGCTCAAGCGCTTCGTTGGCGAGGAGCAGATCAGTTCGGCGCTCAAGAGCCTGCTGGTCGAGGGCACGCCGGTCGTCTACCTGATGCGCGACTTCTCGCCGCTGCTCAGCCTCGGCGAGACCGCGTACGGTTACAGCGGCTTCCTCGCCGCGCTCGGCAAGAGCGGCTTCGAGGTGCGCGAGTGGCGCATCAGTCAGTCGGCCGGCGTGCCCGAGGACGCGGCGCTGGTGCTCGTGCTCGAGCCGACGTCCGAGTTTCCCGACCGCACGGCGCAGGCGATCCACGAGTACCTGCGCCGCGGCGGCCGCGTGTTGCTCAACTACGCCTGGAACCCGCAGCCCGACGCCAACCCGGACGGCGGCAAGCTCGGCGAACTGCTCGGCTACGAGCTCAGCGCCCAGCCGGTGTTTCACCGGATCCGCGAGCTTCGCGGCCGCACGGCCGGTCGCGGCCTCGACGGCGACCCGGCGGTCGCCAAGCTGGAGATGTTCGTCAACCCGCTGCATCCGACGACGCGGCGCATCGCGCAGTCGGGCCGGCCGCTCGAGGTGGCGATGGCGCGCGGCGTGCGTGAGCGCGCCGGCGCGCCGCCGTCGGTCCGCCGCGAGGCGCTGCTGCGCACCGGCGAGCAGGGGTGGCTCGGCGTCGTCGGCCCCGACGGCTATCCCGACTACCGCGCGCCCAACGTGCAGTTGCAACCGTTCGACGTCGCGATGGCGCTCGAGCTCGACGTTGCGCCCGACGCCGTGCGCCCGGACGGACCGAAGAGCGGTTTCGCCGTCGTCGTCGGCGGCGTCTTCTGCAACAACGCCGGGCTCGCCGCCTTTGGTGACTTCGGGCTCAACGTCTGCAACTGGATGGCCGAGCGTCGGGCGCTGCTGGACCTGAAGGCGCCGGGCTACGAGGCCAAGCACCTGTCGTTGCAGCCGCAGCAGCTCGACCGCGTCGGCTGGTTCGTCGTGTGGGGCGTGCCTGGCGCATTCCTGTTGCTCGGCTTGTTCGTCGTTTGGCGTCGGAGGCAGTAGATGGGCACGCGCGGCATCGTCGTTCTGCTCCTGTTGTGCGCCAGTCTCGGCGCCCTGCTGCTGCTTACTGACCAGACCGTCGAGGTGAAGAAGCAGGCCGAAACGGCGGTGCTCGAGGGCCGCTCGCTCGCCGACGCCGCGATGATCCGCTGGCAGTTCCGCGAGCGGCCGCCGATCGAGCTGGGCCGCGGCCCCGATGGTCGCTTCCAAATGCGCGAGCCCCTTGTCGACCTGGCCTCAGCGGCGCACATGAAGCAGATCTGCGACGCGTGGGACAGCGCCCAGATGCGCAAGGCGCCGCTCGCCGACGACGCCGACGGTCGGCAGAAGGCGGGCCTCGTCGAACCGCAGCTGGAATTCCTGGCGCGCTTCGCTGATGGCCACGAGATCCGCGTCGAGGTCGGCGCCGAGGGCCCGCTCGGCACGACGCGCTTCCTGCGCAGCCATGGCGCCATCTGGGAAGGCGGTCAGGCGCTGCTCGAGAGCATGCGCGCCAACCCCGATGACCTGCGCGAGAAGGCGGTGTTCCGCAACGCCTTCGCCCAGGCGAGCGAAGTGCGCGTCGAGCACCTGCTCGACTCAGGCAATAAGGAGACCCTGCACCTGAAGCTGGCGGCGACCGGCTGGCGGCTGCTGGCGCCGCTCGATGGGCGCGCCGATCCGAATGCCACGCAGCGCTTCGTGACAGCCGTTCTGTCATTGCGCGTTGACGACTTCCTGCCGGGCGTCGTGCGCTTTCCGGACCGCGAGCCGCGCGTGCGCGTGACCGTCGTTGGCGCGTTCGGCGAGGAGCGACTGTCGCTGTGGGACGAGCGCCGCGAGCTCTTCGGCTCGCTGCCCGGCCGCCAGCTCGCGTTCACCAGCAGCAGCCTGCAGTACGCGCAGATCTTCGACAACGCCGCCGAGAACTTGCGCGCCCGCATCCTGCTGCCGTTCGACCAAACCGCCTTCGCCGAGTTGGTCGACATCGTTGTCGATCCGGGCCAGGGTCGGGACAACGACCGGCTTCGCATCGTGCGCGAATCAGCGAGCGGCGACTGGCGGCTGGTTGAGCCGGTGCAGTGGGCGGCGGCGCCGACGCCGTGCAATGAGTTGATCGAGGCGATCCAGCTGTTGACGGCGGTGGAGTTCTGCGACGACAAGGACGGTCCGCGGCCGCGCGTCGAGGATCCCCGCTACGGCCTGCAGGCGGGTCGTACGGCGCTTTCGACGCGCACCGCCCGTGAGACCAAGGCGACGACATTGTGGTTCGGGGCCGACGCTCGCCACGGCGAGGAAGCGGTCGTGCACGCCTGTCGCGTCGACGAGCCGGACACCATCGCGCTGGTGCCGGTCGGCTCGGTCACCGTGCTGCGCCGGCCTTGGCTCGACTACGTCAGCAAGCGCGTGTTCACGCAGTCCGCGACCCTCGAACGCCTCGATCTCGCGCACAGGGACGGTCGCGCTCGCAGTTTCCGGATCGAGGACGGTCGCTGGCGCTTGGTCGGCGCCGACGGCGCGCGGCCCGAGGTTGGCGAGTTCGCGCAGGACGAGTTGCGCGACCTTGTTGCCGCCAAGGCCGTCGACGCCCGCGGCGCGCGCTTCGATGCGCCCGACTGGACTCTCCGTTTGTTGCGCGTCAACGGCGACGAACTCGGCGCGCTGCGCGTGTTCGAGGACGCCGCCGACCGGCCATTGACCGTGCAGTCGGGCGAGCGCGCCGCCGTCGCGTTCGAACTGTCGACCCGCCAGAGCCGCGAACTGCGCGCGCTCTGGCAGTAGCGGTCGCCTGCCTGCCGGCTATCGTCGCCGTTTCGCATGGCGACCAACAAGCAAGCCGCCGGACGCCGTTACTGGCTGTTCAAGTCCGAGCCCGAGGCCTACCGCTTCGAGCAGTTCGAGCGCGACGGGCGCACCTTTTGGCACGGCGTGCGCAACTACGAGGCGCGCAACCTGTTGCGCGACGCCATCAAGGTCGGCGACGGCGTCCTGTTCTACCACAGCAACGCCAAGCCAATGGCCGTCGTCGGCGTCGCCAAGGTCGTCAAGGCCGGCTACCCGGATCACACGGCGTTCGAGCCGAAGCATGCCTACTACGACGCGGACAGCGATCCGTCCGACCCGACTTGGTTCATGGTCGACATCGCTTGCGTCGGCCCGATGCGCGCGCCGGTGACGCGCGAGGCGATGAAGCAGGAGCCGGCGCTCGCCGACATGATGCTGCTGCGCGCCGGCAGCCGCCTGTCGGTGCAGCCGGTTGCTGCCGCGGAATGGCGAGCGATCCTCGCGCTCGGCGGCCAGAAGGAGTCGTGGTGAGCTCCGTCCGCGCCATCCTCGCGTGCGTCGGCGCGCTGGCGGCAGGTTGCGCGCCGGCCGAGCCGCCTGGCTTCGATGGCCCGTGGTCAGCGCTGCACGACGTCGTCGCCGACATGTATCTCGTCAGCAACGTCAATGGCCAGCCGCTCGCCAAGGACGGCAACGGCTACATCAGTCGCGTCCGGCCCGACGGGGCCATGGAGCGGCATTGGCTCCGCTCAGGCGTTGGCGGCGTCATGCTGCACGCGCCCAAGGGCATGGCGATCCACGCCGGCGTCCTGCACGTCGCCGACATCGACGGCGTCCGTCGCTTCGACGCGGCGAGCGGCGCGCCGCGCGGCGAGATTGCGATTCCCGGCGCCAGCTTCCTCGACGACCTCGCGGTCGGGCCGGACGGCAGCGTCTACGTCACCGACCGCGGCTGCGATGGCGCCTGGGCGGCGACTGGATCGGACGCGATCTGGCGCATTGCGCCGGACGGCGTGTTGACGGCGCTGGCGAAGGGCGTCGCGCTCGGTCAGCCGTCGGCGCTGGTCGCCCGGCCGCAAGGGCTCTACGTCGCCAGTTGGCGCGATGGCACGTTCGCGCAGATCGACTACCGCGGCGTGCGCACCGAACTGGCGACGGCGCCGACGGCGCTGCTCGCCGGACTCGCGCGCGTCGAAGACGTCAGCGGCGTTGGTTGGATCGCGGCGTCACGGGCCGGCAAGTGCCTCTATCGCTTCGACGCCAAGGGCGGCGTACAGCGTCTGCCGGGCGCGCCGATCGAGGCGGGGGACCTCGCGCTGGACGCCGTGCGCGGCCGCTTGCTGGCGCCCGTGTTCGCCGCCGATCGGCTCGAGGTCGTGTCGCTCCCCGGCGCCGCTACCGGCGCGGGCGTTCCGCGTTAGAGTGCTTGCCCCCATGGCGCGCGTGAAAACCGCGGTCGAGACCGAGACCAAGACGCGTCCCGAGACGCAGTTGTCGCGGCCGTGGAACGTCATCGTCCACGACGACCCGGTCACGCTGATGACTTACGTCACCAAGGTTCTGATGCAGGTCTTCGCTTACGCCGAGAGCAAGGCGCGCACGCTGATGATGGAGGTGCACAAGACCGGCCGCTCGATCGTCTGGACCGGTGGGCGGGAGCAGGCCGAGCTCTACGCGCAGAAGCTGCAGGCGCATCACCTGCTGACCACGCTGGAGATCGTCGATGACTGAGACGATCTGCGCCTGCGGAGACTGCTGATCATGTGGGTCGCGCGCGTCGACGAAGGCTGGCTGTTCGGCGACCTGTCGCCGCGCACCGCCGAGATCCTCAAGGGTGTGCCGATGCTCCTCGAGAGCGAAGACCCGCGCGTGCGCGCGCGTCTGCTGCCTGAGACGCTCGACGACGTTGGCCACGAGGCCGATTGGCGCCAGCACGCAGTGCCTGAGCTCGAGCGCCTGTTCGCGTCGCGCTCGACGTTGGTCGGCCGCGACCTCGCCGCGATGCGGCCGATGAAGAGCGGCGGCAAGCTGCTGCTGTTGATCACCAACCAGCACGCCAGCGCGTGGCTGGCGGCGCTCAACGCCGCGCGATTGGCGCTCTACTGCCTCAACGACCTCAATGCCGCCCACATGGAGTTGGACAGCGAGGAGCCGGCGACGCCGCAGCAGCAGCAGGCGATCGACAGCATCCACTTGATGGCGGAGATGCAGTCGGTGCTGCTGGGCGACGCGCCGGTGGAGTCGTGCGGATCGATCACCGACCTCGATCTGTGACGGCCAGATCTCGGGCGGCCCGTGGCACTGACGGTCAGGGGCCCTGACCGTGAGTGGACGGCGCCGTCCGCCGCTAGTTCGTCAATAACCTTGGCCGACTTGCAGTCGCAGGCCATTGCGCGCCGCGAGGCCGAACGAATTGGCGAGCGACAGCGACAGCGCCTGCGTTGACAGCGCGCTGCCGACCAGCGCCGGCGCCGGAGGCGCCGGAAACGTGAGTGTGCTCGTGCCACCGGCAACGAGCTATCGATCGTCGCCCAACTCACCCTCGTCGCCTTCGTCGCCGCGAACGTCAGGCCCGCTGCCTGGGCCGCGGCGGTCGTGCACGGTGAACGCCTGCGTGCGGCTCTGGTCGCCGCGGCTGATGCGCACCGCGAACTGACCGGAACGCGGCCCACCGTTGCCGCCACCGCGCCCGCCGAAGCCGAAGGCCTGGTTGCGCTCCGTGGCCCAGGCGATCTCGTGGTAGCCGGCGGCAGTCGGGCCGTCCTTGCGCCAGACCACCGCGCCGGCAGCGTCGAGCACCTCGATCGTCACCTTGGCGCCGCCGTCTTGGCCGAGCACGTAGCGGAAGGTCGGCGTCACGAACGGGTTCGGCGTCGACCAACCGCGGGCGCCCGTGTTGCCCTCGCTGAAGCCGCGGCGCAGCAGCGCGCCGTCGCTAGGCGGCAGCGCTGTGAAGGCAGCGGTCGTCTTCTCCACCGTCAGCTCGTCGAGCGCCTTGGCGTCGAGCGCGAAGACGCCGCGGCCATGGGTGCCGACCAGAACGTGGCCGTGGCGCGGCTGCACGACGAGGTCGTGCACGGCCGTGCGCGGCAGACCACTGCCGAGCGGGTGCCAGTGGGCGCCGTCGTCGAGCGACGCGTACACGCCCATCTCGGTGCCGACCAGCAGCACGGCACGGTTGCGCGGGTGCTGGCGCACGACGTTGACCGGCTCCTGCGGCAGGTCGTTGGCGATCGCCGTCCAGGTCTCGCCGGCGTCGTCGGTCCGGAACACGAACGGAGCGCGCACGTCCTCGCGGTAGCCGGTGAACGACACGAACGCCGTGCCGTCGGCGTGCGGCGACGCTTCGACGCGCGAGACCCACAGGCCTTTCACCGCCGCCGGGAAGCGGTCAGTGAGCTCGGTCCAGCGGCCGCCGCCGTCCTTCGTGCTCCATATGCGCCCGTCGTCAGTGCCGACCATGAGCCAGCCGTCCTGGCGCGGCGACTCGGCGAGCGTCGTGATCGTGCAATGTGGGACGTTGCCCTTCTTCTTGTCTGGGTCGTTGGTCGTCAGGTCCGGACTGATCGTGCGCCAACTGTCGCCACGATCACGCGAGCGGTGGACGAACTGGCTGCCGGTGTAGACCGTGTGCGGCGCGTGCGGCGATAGCAGCAGTGGCGTCTGCCAGTTGAAACGCAGCGGCTGCTCGCCCTTCTGCGCCGTCGGCTTGATGCTCTTGCGCGCGCCGGTGCGCAGGTCCTGCCGGCTCATGCCGCCGAACTGCGACTCGCTGTAGACAACGTCAGGATCGCTGGGATCGACGCAGACGTAGAAGCCGTCGCCGCCGTCGATGCGGAAGGCGTCGGTCGCGCGCAGGCCGGCGCCGGTCGGACCGAGGATGGGGAAGCCCCACGAGCCGTTGTCCTGCAGGCCGCCGTAGACGCGGTAGACCGGCCGGTCGTCGGCGGCGATCGCGTAGTACTGCGTGATCGGCAGGTGCGTCAGGTGGTCCCACGAAGCGCCGCCGTCCCAGGTGACGGCGACGCCGCCGTCGTTGCCGAGCAGCGCGTGCTTGCCGTCCTTCGGGTCGATCCACAGCGCGTGGTGGTCGACATGCAAGTTGCCGTGGAACGCGGCGCCGCCGCGGCCGCGGCCCGGCGTCCAGGACTTGCCGCCGTCGCTCGAACGGTACACCGGCACCGACAGCACGTAGACCGTCTCCTTGTCGGTCGGATCGACGCGCACCTGGCCGTAGTAGTAGCCGGGGTCGCCGCCGACGCTGACGTCGTCGCCGTGCGTCTTGCGCCATGACGCGCCGCCATCGTCGCTGCGGTAGACCTCGCCGCCGATCGTGCTGCGGCGGCTGCGGCGAACCGGGTCCTGTGCCTGCGCGACCTTGCGCTCGTGCTCGGCGAACGCGACGCCATCGGCGAGCAGTTCACTGTCGGGCTCGGACGACTCCGTCTCGGTCGGCTTCTCGGGCTCGGCCGCGGCCTTGTCGGCCCGCGGGTTGCAGTTCTCGATCGTCGCGTACAGCGTCTTGCCGTCGGCGGCGAGGTCGAGACCGATGCGGCCGAGCACGCCTTCGGGCAGGCCCTTGTTGAGTCGGTTCCAGGTCGCGCCGGCGTCGGTCGACTTCCACAACCGCGAGCCCTGGCCGCCC
Organism: Planctomycetota bacterium; assembly: GCA_016872675.1. Taxonomy (GTDB): domain Bacteria; phylum Planctomycetota; class UBA1135; order UBA1135; family UBA2386; genus UBA2386. The sequence goes on along the minus strand of VGZG01000001.1, from coordinate 39,155 downwards.
TCGGTGAAGTTCCAGGCGCGGCGGCGGCGTTCGTAGCTGGCGGCGTAGACGACATCAGGGTTGGTCGGATCGAGCGCGACGTCGACGCAGCCGACGTCCGGGCCGAGGTGGTGGATGCGCGACCACGTGGCGCCGCCGTCGGTGGTCTTGTAGAGACCGCGCTGGTCGTTTGTCGTGTACAGCGCGCCGAGCGCGGCGACGTAGCAGACGTCGGCGTTGGCCGGATGCACGACGACGCGGCCGATGTGGTCGGCGCCGTCGAGGCCGACGTGGCGCCAGGTTTTGCCGCCGTCGGTCGACTTGTGCACGCCGTTGCCCCAGTACGAGCTGCGCTGGTTGTTGCCTTCGCCCGTGCCGACGTACAGCACGTCGCCGTTGCTCGGCGCCACGGCTACGTCGCCGATCGACGTCGTATAGGCGTCCTGGAACTGCGGCGTGAAGCGCAGGCCGCCGTTCTCGGTCTTCCACAGGCCGCCGCTGCCGGCGGCCAGCCAGAACACCTGCGGCTTCGTTGGGTGCACGGCGATGTCGACGATGCGGCCGCCGCTCATCACCGGGCCGAGTTCGCGCCACTTCATCTGCGCGAAGACATTGGTGCGGGCGTGTTCCTGATCGGTGGCTTGCGCCGCGACGGCGGCGGCGAGGAGGGGCAGCAGGCCCGCGAGGCGGATCGTCATGGCGAGGTTCATGGCATCACTCCTTCGCGCTCGCGGCTTCGGCGCCGTCGACGGCGGTGGTGGCGGGATCGGGCAGCAGCTGGAAGGCGCGGGCGTCGACGTCCTTCATGCCCTGCCAGCGCACCGCATACGTTCCCGGTGTCGCCAGCTGGTTGCGACCGACGCGGGCGTCCCATTGGATCGCCTGCAGACCGGCCTCGGCTTTGCCCTCGACGCGCGCGATCTCGGCGCCGGTGACGTCGTGCACGGTCAGCACGGGCTTGTCCTTCGGCGCCTCGGCCAGCCAGACGTGGAAGGTCGCGCCGTACGGCGGGTTCTTGGCGTGCCAGTTCTTCTGGCCCTGCCAGCCGCGCGACTGCATGCGCCACAGGATCGCCGGCTCAATGGCGAACAGGTGGGCGGGCTTGCGCGCGACGGCGCGGGTGACCTGGCGCAGCGCCTCGACGTCGAGCGTGAAGACGCCGCGGCCGTGTGTCGCCGCGATCAGGTCGCTGTCGCGGTCCTGCACGAACAGGTCGCGCACCGCGACCGTCGGCAGCTCGGCGCCGAGCGGGAACCAGCGCTCGCCGCGGTCGAACGACGCGTACGCGCCGTACTCGGTGCCGAGGTAGAGCAGGTCCTCGTTGCGCGGATCTTCCATGACCGCGTAGCACGGCTCGCGCGACGGCAACTCAATGCCGAGGTCGCGCCACGAAGCGCCGCGGTCGTTTGACACGAACACGTAGGTGGCGAAGTCGTCCGAGCGGTGGCCGTCGACGGTCAGGTAGACGCGGTCGTCGGCGAAGAACGATGGCACGAGGTCGCTGACGTAGCGCGGCCCCGGCAGCGGCAGGTTCTGCTCGAGCCGCTGCCAGTTGGCGCCGCCGTCGTCGGTGCGCCACAGCGCGCCGTCGTCGGTGCCGACGTACAGCAGGCCCTGCACGCGCGGACTCTCGGCCAGCGCCACCGCCGTGCCCTCCGGCGTGCGGCCTAGCGCTGGCGAGACCTTGCGCATGCGCAGGCCGTCAGCGCGCACGGGGCCCTGGCCCGGCCGCGTCGCGCGGTTGTCGAGGTGGGCGTGGCGTTCGCCGCGCCAGACGAAGTTGCCAGCGTGGTAGAGGGTCAGCCGGTTGTGCGGCGACAGCGTGAACGGCGCGTCCCAGTTGAAGCGAGCGGTCTGGCCGTCGGCCAGCCGCTCGCGGCTGATGCGTGTCTGCGCGCCGCTGCGCAGGTCGACGACGCCGAGCGCGCCGTTCTGGCTGGTGGCGTAGGCGATCCACGGCTCGGCCGGGTCGGTCTGCGCGCCGAAGCCGTCGCCGCCGTAGATGGTGAAGCAGTCGGTTGTTCCGACGCCGTCGCGGAAGCGCGTGCGCGAGGGCACCACCCATGTGCCGTTGTCCTGCAGGCCGCCGATCACGTTGTACGGCACGCTGTTGTCGGCGACGGCGTCGTAGTACTGCGCGGCGCTGAAGCCGCGGTGCACCTGCCAGCTGGCGCCACGGTCGAAGGTCTCGTTGACGCCGCCGTCGCAGATCGCGACAAGGTGGTCGGAGTCGTCGGGGTCGACCCAAATGCCGTGGAAGTCGACGTGGATGCCCTGGTTGATCGCCGCGAACTTCTCGCCGCCGTCGCGCGTGCCCCACAGCGTCGTGCCGACGCAGTAGACGTTCTGGTCCGAGCGCGGATCGACGCGGATCACCGAGTAGTAGAACGGCCGCTCGGTCAGGCTGTTGACGCGCCGCCAGTTCTCGCCGCGGTCATCGCTGCGGTAGACGCCGCCGCACTCGAAGCCAAGTTCGCCCTGTTCCTTCTGTTTGTTGGCGTCCTGGCCGAACAGCCGGCCGCTGTACGGGCCGCTGGGCCGACCGGCGATCTGCTGGAAGGCGCCTGGCTGGCGCTGGCCCCAGGTCACCTCGGCGGTCTTCGTCTCGGTGTCGCGTACGAACGTCAGCGTCGCCTTCGCGCCGGGCGTCGCGTCGCGCACGATCTCGGCGAGGTCGGCGAACGTCTTCACCGCTTCGTCGCCGACCTTGGTCACGCGGTCGCCGATGAGCAGGCCGGCTTGCGCCGCCGGGCCGCCGTCGGTGATCGCGCGCAGGATCGCGCCGGGCGCGTCGGCCGTGCCGTCGCCGCCGTCGCTGCCGACGCCGAGTTCGGCGCCGCGGCGCACGCGGCCGCCCGCCGCCGGGTTCTGGCCTTGCGGCGCGGCCGACCGCTCGCCGGCGGGGGCCTCGTTGCGCGGTTGCTCGCCTTCTTCCTGCTGCTGGAGCGCGGGGTTGGGCGGCAGTAAGCCGCCATCGGAGCCGGCCGCGCGCGCTTCGCCGCCGCGGTTGCCGCCGCGCGCGGATTGGCCCTCGCCGGGCAGCAGGTCCTTGCGGTCGCCCTTGGCCCAGCCGCTGCGCTCGGACTCGACGATCGCAAACATCGTGTCCGGGCGCGACGCGAGCAGATCGATGCCGCTGCGGCCCCAGAGGTTGGTCGGCAAGCCGTTGGTCAGCTGCCGCCAGTTGTCGCCGCCGTCGACGCTCTTGTAGAGGCCGTTCTTCTTGCCGAAGCGCACGCTCGGGTCGTTGCCGTCGAAGCCGTCGCGTTTGCGTTCGTACAGGCATGCGAACACGGTCGTCGGATCGGTCGGGTGCAGGCGCACGTCGATGCAGCCGGTGCGTTCGTCGAGGTGCAGCACGCGCTCCCACGACGCGCCGCCGTCCTTCGTGCGGTAGACGCCGCGTTCGGCGTTGTCGCCCCAGAGCCGGCCGAGCGCGGCGACGTAGACGACGTCGGGATTGGTCGGGTGGATCTCGACGTGGCCGATCTGGAACGTCTCGCGCAGCCCCATGTGCGTCCACGACGCGCCGCCGTCGGTCGACTTGTAGACGCCGTCGCCCCATTGCACCGAATTGCGCGCGTTCTCTTCGCCGGCGCCGATCCACACGATGTCGGGATTGCTCGGCGCGATGGCGACGTCGCCAATCGACACTGAGCCAAGGCGCGCGCTGACGCATGACCACGTCGTGCCGGCGTTGTCGGTCTTCCACAGGCCGCCGCCAGCGGTGCCGACGAACCATGTGCTCTGCCGCGCCGGGTGCACGGCGATGTCGGTCATCCGGCCCATCGGATTGGCGGGGCCGAGGTGGCGCCACGCGAGGTTGGCGACCAGTTGCTCGGAGAACGGGCTGGTCGATGGAACCGCAGGTTCCTGGGCCGCCGTCGCCGCGGCGGCTCGCGTCGGCGGTTCCGCTGCCGATGTGGTCGTTGGAGTCGGAGGCGTCTGTTCCTGGTCGGCAGGCGGAGTGAACGCGACGGCGATGACCGTCGACACGGCGAGCAATGGGAGCATGCGGGTACGGTGACGAGCCAGCAGGATATGCGTGCGATGGCGCGGCGGGCGCGCCGCCGGCCCGCGGACCTGTCGCATTCTCGTCGCCCTGGGTGGTTCGGCTGTCGGTCACTGCGGACGGCGCGATGCCATCGGACGCACGGCGTCAGCGGCGCTGGTCGGGCGGCCTAGACGCGGTACCCGTCGTGCCAGAAGCCGAGGAACCGTCGGCGGGCGGCGCGGTGGGCGAAGCGGAGGGCGATCGTGCGCACCAAGGCGCGCGCCGAAGCCGGCCGGTCGAGCGCGGCCAGCGTGCGTAGGCGCAGCGACAGCGGCAGGTCGGTCGCGGCCAGCAGCGCGAGCTGCGCCGCGCGACCGGCGTCGTCGAGCGTGCCGCGGCCGGCGTGCGCGAGCAGCAGGTTGCCGCGCCGCGAAGACAGCGCTAGTTCGTCGACGAAGGCCGGCAGCGACGGATCGTCGGCGCCCAGGCGCACGAGGTAGCCGCGCGCCATCGGCTCGCCGAGCCGGTCGTCGCCCGCCTTGGCGAGCGCGACCGCCCGCTTGAACGCCTCGCCTGCGCGTTCGTCGTCGTCGAGCTCGCTGCGCAGGAACTTGATCGCGACCTCGGCGCCAGCGGCCAGTTCGCCGTAGGGCTGCACGAGGCGCGCCCGCAGCACCGTGCCGGAGCTGCCGCAGCCGAGTTCCTGCAGCAGCTCGAAGCGGCTGGCGACCAGGGCGCGCATCCACGGGGCGCCGGGGGCGGCGCGGGGTGGTGGGCTCGGATTGGCGGCGTCCGTGGCGGCGAGTGTTGTAGCGATTCTGATCAGCACGCGCATCGGGCCGTTGAACCCGCGCAGCCCGCGCCGCTGCGGCGTTGCGCCGTCGCTGCCGCTCTGCGACGCTACGGCTTCGCCGCATGCCGATCCGCTTCCACAACTCGCTCAGCAAGAGCCTCGTTGACTTCCGGCCGCGCGTGCCCGGCCGCGTGACGATGTACCACTGCGGGCCGACGGTCTACAGCTCGCCACACATCGGCAACTTCCGCAGCTTCCTGTTCGCCGACGTGCTGCGGCGCTTCCTCGAGGACCAGGGTTTCACGGTGACGCAGGTGATGAACATCACCGACGTCGGTCACCTCACGCTCGACGACATCGAGGGCGGCGAGGACAAGATGGAAGTCGCGGCGCGCAAGGCCGGCGTCACCGCATGGGACATCGCCAAGCGCTACGAGGACGAGTTCCACGACTGCCAGCGCAAGCTGTTCGTGCGCCTGCCGCACCACATGCCGCGCGCGACCGAGTTCATCGCCCAGATGGGGGCGATCATCGACGACCTGCTGCACAAGGGCGTCGCCTACCAGCGCAACGGCAACGTCTACTTCGAAGTGGCGCGCTTCCCCGGCTACGGCAAGCTTTCGGGCAAAGTGCTCGACGAGCTCGAGGCCGGCGCGCGCGTCGCCGTGAACGACGAGAAGAAGGATCCGCGCGACTTCGCGCTGTGGAAGGTCGACCATAAGCACCAGATGCAGTGGGACGCGCCGTTCCGCGACGGCGCGCGCGGCTTCCCCGGCTGGCACATCGAGTGCTCGGCGATGTCGATGCACTACCTCGGCCCGCAGATCGACATCCACACCGGCGGTGAGGACAACATGTTCCCGCACCATGAGTGCGAGATCGCGCAGACCGAAGCGCACACCGGCGAGCCATTCGTCGGCCTGTGGATGCACGCGCGGCACCTGCTCGTCGACGGCACCAAGATGAGCAAGAGTCTGGGCAACTTCTTCACCGTCGAGGACGTGCTGAAGAAGGGCTACTCCGGGCTCGAATTGCGCTACGCGCTGATCCGCGTGCAGTACCGGCAGTCGCTCAACTTCACGCTCAAGGGTCTCGACGAGGCGCGCGCGGCGATCGGTCGCGTGCAGCAGTGCCGGCAGCGGCTGGCGCGCGTCCGTGACGGCGCCGAGCCGGCGGGCGCCGCCGACCTCGCAACCGCGACGGCGACGGCGCAGGCGGCGTTCGCTGCGGCGATGGCCGACGACCTCAACGTCAGCGAAGCGTTGGCGGCGGTGTTCGATTTCGTCGGCGTCGCCAACAAGGCGCAACCGACCGCGGCTGGCGCGGCGGCGGCGCTGGCGGCGTTCGTGCGCTTCGAAGACGTGCTCGGGTGCTTTGGCCCCGAACCGAAGGCCGACGCTGGCGCCGACGCGCCCGCCGAATTGGTGGCGCTGCTGCCGCAGCGCGACGCCGCGAAGAAGGCCAAGGACTGGGCAACCGCCGACGCCATCCGCCAGCGCGTTGCCGCCGCCGGTTGGAAGATCGTCGACACGCCGCAGGGCGCGCGTCTGGAGAAGGCGTGAACGCGCTGCGGTCCCCAAGCCGTCGGCATCCAGTCGGCGGCGGGCTACGAACCCTGGGCATCGCCATGCGCCGCGCCACTCTGTCGTTCTTCTTCGCCCTCGGCGCGTGCGCCGGCAATGACGCCGGCCCCGCGCCGGCGCCGCCGACCGGGGCTTCGCCGACCGCGACCAGTCCGACCGCTTCCGCCGCCATGCCCGACTACAACCCGCTCAACGCGTTCGAGTCCGACGTCATACTCAAGAAGGGCACGGAGCGCGCTTTCACCGGCGAGTTCACCGACCACAGCGCCGACGGCACGTACGTCTGCCGGCAGTGCAATGCGGCGCTCTACCGCTCGCAGGACAAGTTCCATTCCGGCTGCGGCTGGCCGAGCTTCGACGACGAGATCGCTGGCGCGATCAAGCGGAACCGCGACTTCAGCCACGGCATGGTGCGCACGGAGATCGTCTGTGCCAACTGCAATGGCCACCTCGGCCACGTGTTCGACGGCGAGCGCATGACCGAGAAGAACACGCGCCACTGCGTCAACTCGGTGTCGATGCGCTTCGTGCCGGCCGGCAAGGAACTGCCGGCGAAGATCGTGCGCAAGGCCAAGTAGCCGGCGCGCCGTGCGGCGCGTTCAGCCGCGCGGCCCTGCGCCGGTGTTCGACCAAACTGGCAGTTGGCTGTCGGCAAGCTGGCGCCCAGCCTGCTCGGCGCGACCGGCGACCAGCGCGGTCTCTCCGAGGCGGCGGATGAGCTGCGCGTGCCGCCGGGCGTCGCGCCCGGCGCGCTCGCCGCCGCCTTGGTGGTGCCGCCGGCGCCGCCGCCATGGGCAGCCTTCGGCCAGCGCCGGGGTCGACGACGTGCGCTGATTCCCACCCGGTCGCGCCGGGCGCCAAACTCGCCCTGCAGGCGTTGCTGCGCGCCGAGGACGGCGCATTGCTGTGCGACGGCGAGTCGTCGGCGCCGGTGGGCCGGGGCGCCGCTCACCGCATGCGCTGGCAGTCCGCGCCGTCGTGTCCTTGAGCGCGGCGGGGGGGCAGCTAGACTCTTCGCCCCACATCGCGCTGACGCCAAACCTCGCAAGGACCCCGAGAGTGCATCCACACGTCAAGAAGCTGTTGGAGCTGCAGAAGGTCGACCAGGAGATCTCCTCGTTGACGCGCGACATCGACGCGTTGCCCGCCGAGGAGCAGAAACGCAAGCGCAAGCTGGAGGACCTGGAGCGCGCCCTGAACGAGAAGAAGTTGCTGCAGCAGAAGGCAGAACTGGACTCTCGTGCGCTCGACAAGGCGGTCCGTGGCAACGACGACGAGATCAAGCGGCTCAACGAGCGCCTCAACATCGTTCGCAACAACGCCGAGTACCAGGCGACGTTGTTCCAGATCGAGGCGGTGCGCAAGGCCCGCGACGTGACCCAGGACGAGTGCCTCAAGCTCATCGAGTCGCTCGACGTTCACCAGGCGGCGGTCGCCGCAGCGCAGGCCGCGTACGACGGGGAAAAGAAGGTGTTCGACGAGTTCCTCGGCGAAGCGGACGCGCTGCGCAAGTCGCGCGCTGGCGCGGTCGGCGAGGCCCGCGGCCGCCGGCAGGCGATGACCGCCGGCGTGCCGCCGGACCTGCTGCGCGAGTACGATGGCCTGTACAAGACGCGGCAGAACCTCGCCGTCGCCCCGGTGCAGGCCGCGTACTGCCAGGGCTGCTACAACAAGATCACGATGAACGACATGTCGAAGCTGATGGGCGGCTCGACCATCGTGCGCTGCGGCAGTTGCCAGCGCATTCTCCACATCTAGCCGTCGACTCCTTTGCGGGCCGCATCGCGCGGCCGTCCGCCATGGCGCGATCCATCCACCCGATCGTCGTCGGCACCGCCGGCCATATCGACCACGGCAAGAGCAGCTTGGTGAAGGCGTTGACCGGCATCGATCCGGACCGCCTCAAGGAGGAGAAGGAGCGCGGGTTGACGATCGACCTCGGCTTCGCCCGCATGCGGCTGGCCGACGGCCGCTGGCTCGGCCTCGTCGACGTCCCCGGCCACGAGCGCTTCGTGCGCAACATGGTCGCCGGCTGCACTGGCCTCGACCTCGCCATGCTCGTTGTCGCCGCCGACGACGGCGTCATGCCGCAGACGATCGAACACGTCGACATCCTCGACCTTTTGCAGGTTCGCGGCGGCCTGATCGTGCTGACCAAGGTCGACATGGTGGACAAGGCGCTGGCCGACATGGCGGCGGAGGAGGCGCGCAAGCTCGTGCGCGGCACGCCGCTCGCCGATGCCGAGGTCGTGCGCGTCAGTTCGCTCACTGGCGAAGGCATCCCCGAGCTCAAGCAGAGGCTCGAGGCTCTCGCGCTGGCGGTGCCGCCGAGGACGAGCCAGGGACCGTTCCGCATGCCGATCCAGCGCGTGTTCTCGCTGGCGGGCATCGGCACGGTCGTCACCGGCATCCCGATCGCCGGCGCGATCCAGCCGGGCGCCGAGATCGAGGTCCTGCCAATCGGCGAGCGCCTCAAGGTGCGCGGCATCCACGCCTACGGCGGCAAGGTCGACGAGGCGGTCGCCGGCCACAGCACGGCGCTGTCGGTGCCCGAAGCCAAGGAGTCCGGCGTGCATCGCGGCATGGTGGCGTGCGCTCCCGGCGCGTTCGCCGCCGGCGACGCCGTCGACGTCGATCTGACGCTGACCAGGCGTTCGCCGCGCCTGAGCCACCGAGCGCCGATCCGCTTCCATGTCGGCACCGTTGAGGTTCGCGGCCAATTGCTGCTGCTCGACCGCGACGACGCCGGACCCGGCGATTCGGTCGTTGCGCGCGTCGAACTCGACGAGGACGTCTGCTGCGCCGCCGGCGATCGCTTCCTGCTGCGCCTGCAGAACCCGGCCGCGACGATCGGCGGCGGCAAGGTGATCCGCCTGTCCAGGTCCGGCCGCTACCGTCGCAAGGACCTCGGCGAGGAACTGGTCGGCATCCTGGTCGCCGGCGACCGACCCGAGGCGCGCGTCGAGCACGAACTGCGGCAGGCCGGGCCGGACGGCCTGCCGGTCGACGAGATCTCGCGCGCGCTCGGACTCGCCGATGAGCAGGCGGTCGCGCTGCTGCGCGCCATGCCGGTAGTGGCGCTGCACGAGCGGGCGATGCGCGCCTTCCTCGGCGAGCACGTCATCGCCGGCGAGCAGGAGTTGCTGCAGTCGGTCGACAAGATGCTGCAGAAGCGCGCCGAGGCGGCGTCGGTCAAGCGCGCGGCGATCCGCACGACCAAGACGTTGCCGCAGCCGCTCGTCGACTGCGTGTTCGATCGGTTGCAGGCGCAAGGCCGGGTGCGCATGGGGCGGCAGGGGCAGGCGCTGTTCGTCGACCGGCTGCGGCCGTTGCCATCGCCGCAGCAACAGCGTTTCGACAAGTTGGTCGGCGAGTGCGAGCTGCGGGGCTTCCGGCCGCCGGAACTCGCCGAGCTCGAATCGGTGGTGGGCATGCAGGGCGACGCGCTGCTGTCGCTGCTCGATCGCGCGCAGGACGAAGGCCGCATCGACAAGGTCGGCGACCACTTCTACGGGGCGTCGGTCGTGCGCATTGTGCTGCGCGCGATCCGCGACAACTGCCTCGCCCACGCCGAGGTCCTCGACATCCCGGCCCTGCGCGACAAGCTCGATACCAGCCGCAAGTACCTGATCCCGTTGCTCGAGTATGTCGACGCGCTCGGTCTGACGGTGCTGCGCGGCGGCGTGCGCCGACTGCTGCCATCGTCCGATCTCGCCCGCGAACTGGCGCGCGAGAGCCAGTCGGGCTGACAGTCGGAGAAGCAGTCACCCTACGGGCACTCCGATTGCCCGCAGCGACCGCTGGTTTCTCTCGCTCTGAGCCAGCGGCCGGCTTCGGCGGTGCAGCCGGCGGCATCGGCGGTTGCGCGCGGGCGCTGGCAGCGCTCGGGTCCACCTCATGGCGGTGGTTGGTCCTGCCGATATCCCGGTAACCCACGATCGGAACCGGAGATGCCATGGGCGGCGACCAATGCAACGACGACGATCCTGACTTCCTCGACGATGTGTTCGTGGTGGAAGGTCTGGCGGACAATGTGCCGCAGGACGATCTCGACCAGTTGTTCGCGCTGCCGCCAGAGGCCGCGCCGGCAGCATCGGCGCCTGCGCTTGTGGACGAAGCCGCCGAGGCAGCGCTGTTCGCTGACCACGGCGCCGAGGTGGCGCCGAGCGTGACGTTTGGCGCCGACCAGCCGCAATTCGCCGAGGACGCGCCGTCGAGCTGGAACGGCAACGAACTCGAACTCGACGATCCGAGCACGACGCCGGCCTCGCTGACGCCGCCAGTCGACGCCGACGATGCGCCCGCCGAGTTCACGCTCGATGAAGGCGCGACGTGGAACGGCGAGGCCGAGCCGCAGAGCGACGAGGGCGATGCCGTCGAAGTCAGTGAGTTGGCGCCCGATGACTTCCTGGGCCTCACAGCGGCCCAGCCACTGGCGGAGTCGGAGGAACTCGCGAGCGAACCTGCGACCGACGAGGTCGAGGGCTTCGCCGCGCCCATCGCCACCGTCGAGGCGGACGACGTCATCGCGCCGGTTCTCGCCAATCCCGCGCCGGGCATGCGTTGGGGCGTCATGCTCGCGTCGGCGGCCGCGACGCTGACGATCGTCGCCGCCGCGGCCGTCGCGGCGCTGCGGCCGCAGTGGGTTGGCATCCCTGACCAGAAGACGCGGCGCATCGCGGTCGCAAAGGTCGATCGGCCACACGTCAAGGTCGAACTGCAGCCGCCCGCGGCCGTCGCCGTGGTCGTGCCGCAGGTCGCGCCGGTTGCGGTCGAGCCGGCGACACAGCCGCCGTCGCCCGCGACGGTCGCGACCACGACGCCGGAGCCGACGCCGGCGGTCGACGAGCCCGTGGTCGCGCCGGCGACGCCCGTCCCACTGGCTACGGCGCCTAGCGCGACGACCAAGCCCGAGCCGACGCCGGTCGCGGACGTGTCCGCGGCGGCGCCCATGGTCGCTTGGCCGGTCGCTCGCGGCAACGCTGGCGCGAGGCCGCCCAACGCGCGCAAGCCGCTCGGCACGCTGATCCGCGTCGGCGACGACACCATGCTAGGCGAAGCCGATGTCAGCGCCGGCGAGCGGCGCGTCGTCGACGGTGTGATCCCGGGCGTCAAGGCCTTCGCGCAGCTGCACAACGGCAACTTCTTCATCGGCAGCGTCAAGTCGGTCGACGCCGCGCAGGTCACGCTGCGCACGTCGGAGGGCGAGGTCACGCTGGAAAGGGCCGAACTGAAGCGCCTGACCGGCCTCGGCTCGGCCGACTACGCGGCGCTGCAGAAGGCGACCGACGGCTTCGTCCGCCTGACCAACAGCAACAAGCTGGTGGGCGGCATCCTCAGCCAGATCGCCGACGATCACGTCGTGCTCGAGTTCCGCAGTAACCGCGTGATCCTGCCGCGCTCGGTGGTGGGCGAGGTAGTCGCTGGCTCGCAGGGCGAAGGCGTGCGCCTGGGCACCACGACCGAGGAGAACGATTGGGTGCGCAAGCTGGCGGAGCGCGAGGTCGGCGCCAAGTCGGCCGAGAGAAAGTCGCCGAAGGCCGACGGCAAGTGATTGCGCCGGCTGCGACGGGCGCTGACGGTATCGTCCGCAACGTGCAGACCTGTCCGGAGTGCGGCAACCATGACATGAAGGTGCGCGTCGTCGACGGCGCGCCCGTGCACGAATGCGGACTGTGCTTCGCGCGCTTCGGCGAGCTGCGCGCGGTCGAGTCGCTGCACGACGCCGACGAGGCGCGCCAGCGCGGCGTCGCCGTCGGCGTCTGGCCGCTGGTCCGCGCGCTCGAGCGTCTGCCCGGCCTCTGCGTGCGCGCGTCCGGCGCCGGCGACATCGGCGCGCGCACACTGCCGTTCGTCGAGCTCGGCGTGACGTCATCCGAGTCGCTGGTCCAGCTGGAGAACCTGGCAAAGTCGCTGCTGCTGTCGGCGGGCGCGACCCGGCTGCACTGGGTCGTCGAGGTCGCCTACCAGCACCACCTCGCGTTCGTGCTCAAGCCCCGCCACGCCGGCGGGGCCGTGCCCATTGAGGAAGTTCGTGACGCCGACCTCGACGTCGACGTGCTCCGCCGCGCGATCGAGCGCGACAGCAAGCTGTCGTGGTGGCGCCATGCGGGCGTGAAGGCGAACGGATAGACTCCGCGGCGCGTCCATCGCCCGCCGAGACCCCCCGTATGCGTCGAAGCCTCAACTGGTTGCTCTCTGTCGCCCTGTCGTTGGTCGCGCCGCTCGGCGCGCAGGACGATGCCGCCAAGCTCGACGCGGTGAAGGAGTTCCAGCGATTCTTCCGCAAGGAGAAGTCCGAGGCGCTGCAGGTCGAGGCGATCCTCACGCACCTCAAGGGCAACGAGTGCGCGCCGGCCGCCGAGGAGCTGATCAAGCTGCTCAAGCATCCTGCCGCCGCGGTGCAGCAGGCGGCGATGACAGTGCTGGCGACGTACAACGACCCGAAGACCTACGCGACGTGGATCGCCGATTTGCCGAAGTCGAAGGACCCCGAGCAGCAGGCGGTGATCGTCAAGGTGCTGGGCGCCGCCAAGGTTAAGGACGCCGTGCCGGCGATCGAGGCCGTTGGACTCGATCCGAAGGCTTCGATCGTGCTGAAGTACGAGAGCGCACGGGCGCTGCACGGCATCGGCGATGCCGGCGGCAAGGGGTTGCTGGGCGCATTGCTCGCCGACAAGGAGCCGCAGGTGCGGATCGCCGCGCTGGACGCAGTGGGCGCGCTCAAGCGCGTCGAGCACGGCAAGGCGGCGACGGCGCTGCTGACGGCGCCCGAGTGGCAGGTGCAGGCGGCTGCCGTCGCCGCGTGCGGGCAGATCCGTCCGCAGGAGGCCGTGCAACCGCTGATCGACCTGATGCGCAAGGAGGGCCGTATGCGCACCGAGTGCGCCGAGGCGTTGTTCCGGGTCACCGGCTTCGACTTCGGCGTCGATCCTGAGCGCTGGCAGGAGCAATGGAACCAGCTGATGACGATCCAGGGCTGGCGTATCCCGACGGATGAGGAACTGGCGAAGAAGGCCGAGAGCCGCAAGAAGACCGACGCGTTCTATGGCAAGAAGGAGGAGCGCAAGGAGTTCGCCAGTATTCCGACGACGTCGACGAACCTACTGTTCATCATCGACGTCTCCGGCTCGATGGACGACCTCGTCGGCGAGGTCGAGAAGTTCCAGGGGTATCGCGATCGACGGCGCTTCACGATCGTGCAGGCCGAGTTGCTCAGCGCGATCGACTCGCTGACGCCGGACACCAACTTCGACATCCTGTCGTTCGCCACCGACATCAGCGCGTGGAAAAAGCGATTGGTGCCGGCGAACGTCGTCAACAGGGACGCCGCCAAGCAGCACGTGAAGTCGCTGAAGCCGATCGGCGGCACCGAGGACCAGAACACCGCCATGTCGGGGCTGGTCGGCGCCGCCAACCTGGAGGCGGGCAAGACCAACACCCTCAAGGCGTTGCTGTACGCCTTCGGCGTCGACCCGGACAAGCCGGTCAAGCCGGTGGTCACTGGCTTCGACAAGAACGCCATCAAGTCGCCGCTCGACACCGTCTACTTCCTCAGCGACGGTCGGCCGTCGGTCGGCAAGCTGATCGAGCCGCTCGAGATCCTGAAGGAGGTCAGGAAGCACAACGAAGCCTTCCGCATGGTGATTCACACGATCGCCATCGGCGACTTCACCAAGGACTTCCTCAAGAAGCTGGCCGAGGAGAACGGCGGCGTGTTCGTCGACCTCGGTCGCTGAGCCGCGTCGCGCGCAGTCGTCAGGCCAGCGGGCCGGCGCCGCGCAGCAGTCCCTTCGGTCGAGTCAGCATCGTCGCGCACGTCGCGACCGCGCCGACGCCGGCGACCGTCGCCATTGCGGCGCCGAGTCCCTGTCCGTCCTGTAGGCGGAACAACGCCACGTTGAGCACGGCGTAGACCGCGCGCGCGCCGAGCGACAGCGCCGACAACACCGTGGTGCGCGTGGCGCCGCCGATGCGGTGGTTGACGAACTCCTGCAGCAGCGCCCAGTGCATGCCGAACGGGATCTGTTGCAGGAAGAACATCCCCACGCCGAGCCACGCCAGCGCGCGCGAGCCGCCGCCGGCCGCGCCGGTGTCTACGGTCCGTTCCCATGCCATGACCGCCATCGAGCCGCACAGCAACAGCGGCATGCCCCAGAACAGCGGCCGGCGGCCGACGCGCTCGACCAGCCGCGGCGTCAGTGCGCCGAACGGCGCCGCCGCGAGGTTCATCAGCGCGAACAGCAGCCCGACGATCAGCGGGTCGTGGAACAGCGGCTCGATGTCGCCAGCTTCGCGCAGGTACGGCTGGTAGTCGTGGAAGGGGAAACGCAGCAACGCGAACAGCACGACCCAGTAACCCAGCAGCCACAGCACCGCCGGCCGCCGCACCTCGTTCACGACGCCGCGCACGAACACCGGTAACCGCAGCTGCGCCCGCGGCGGACCGCCGCGCAGCGTCGTGGCGACCGCGGCGGCGACCGTGCACAAGCTGGCCGTGGCGACGATTGTCGGCGCCCACGCGTCGTGCGTTGGCGCGCCCCAGCGGGCGATGGCGCCGCCGATCAGAAACGCGCCGCCGGTGCCAAGCATGCGCAGCGAGCTGAGCAGCGATTCCTCGCGCAGGAAACGGTGCGCCTGGCCGGCGCGTTCGAGCGTTTCGTACAGGATCGTCACCGGCGGACCGGACAGCACCGCGTGCGCGAAGCCGAGCAGCACCTCGGCGAGCACGAAACCCGGATACTCCGGCCAGACCAGCAGCGACAGGAAACCGCCGGCGAGCAGCAGCGGACCGGCGACCATCATCGTCTTCGGTCCGATGCGGTCGGCCAGTATCCCGGTTGGCACCTCGGCGATGAACATCGCGACGTAGTAGGCCCCGACGATCTCGCCGTATTGGGCCTCGGACATGCCGTGATCGCGGAAGTACAGGAACAGGAACGGCACGCAGGCGAACGGGTACGTCAGCGCGGCGAATGCGCGCAGGCGCAGCAGTTGTCGGCGCATGTCGTCCAGAGCGCGCAGGCTCGCAGAAGTTGGGCCGGCGGGCAACTGCGCTCGCCTTGCATTCGGCGGCCGCGATGGCATCCTCGCTCGGCCATGCACGGGCTCGCCGACTTTCGCAGTGACACGATGACGAGGCCGACGCCGGCGATGCGCGCAGCGATGGCCGCGGCCGAGGTGGGCGACGACGTCTGGGGCGAGGATCCGACAGTGCGTGCGCTGGAGGAGGAAGGCGCGGCGTGGCTCGGCACGGCGGCGGCGCTGTTCACCCCGTCCGGCACGATGGCCAACCAGATCGCCATCCACGTGCACTGTCGGCCCGGCGACGAGGTCGTCTGCGAGGAGCGCAGCCACGTCTACTACTACGAGGCCGGCGGCATCGCCCGGTGGTCCGGCGCATCGGTCCGGCTGCTCACGGCCGCCGACGGCCTGCCGTCGCCGGAGCAGATCGAGGCGGCGGTGCGCGTCGACGACCCGCACTTTCCGAAGAGCCGGCTCTTGGTGGTCGAGAACACGCACAACATGGCCGGCGGCCGCGTCGCGGCGCCTGCGCGCGTCGCGGCGATGGTGGCGGCGGCGCGTCGGCACGGCCTGCTGGTGCACTGCGATGGCGCGCGGCTGGCCAACGCCGCGGTCGCGCTCGGCTGCGCGCCGGCGGACCTGGTGGCGCCGCTCGACACCACGACGCTGTGCCTGAGCAAGGGCCTCGGCGCGCCGGTCGGCTCGCTGGTCGCTGGCAGCGTTGCGTTCGTCGCCGCAGCACGCCGCGCCCGCAAGGCCTTCGGCGGTGGCATGCGGCAGGCCGGCGTGCTCGCCGCCGCCGGGTTGATTGCGCTGCGCGAAGGGCCTGAGTTGCTCGCCGCCGACCATGCCCGCGCGCGGTTGCTGGCGCAGGGACTGGCGGAGCAGCCATGGGCCGACGTCGATGTCGCCGCCACCGAGAGCAACATCGTCATGTGCAACCTGCGCCATGGCGCGCCCGAGGCGTTGGTGGCGCACCTGCGCGACTACGGCGTGCTGGCCGCCAAGGCGGGCCCGCGGCGGTTGCGCTTCGTGTTGCACCGCGACCTCGACGATGCCGCCGTCGACCGCTGCCTGTTGGCGGCGCGGGCCTTCCGGCCGGCGTGACCGTATCCTTCCGCGCTCTTCGAACCGTCCCACATCCGAGCGACCAGTGAGCATCTTCAAGGCCTACGACATCCGCGGCACATACCCAGACCAGATCGACGCCAAGACGGCGTTCGCGATCGGCGCGTCGATGGTGCAGTTCCTCTCCGCCAAACGCCTCGTCGTCGGCCGCGACATGCGCACGATGGCGCCCGAGATCCAGGACGCCGTCATCGAGGGCATGCTGTCGATGGGCTGCGACGTGGTCGACATCGGCCTCGCCAGCACGCCGATGGTCTACTACGCCATCGGCAAGATTCCGTGCGACGGCGGCCTCGCCGTGACCGCGTCGCACAATCCCAAGCAGTACATCGGCTTCAAGCTGTGCAAGAAGGAAGCGCGGCCGATGTCGGCCGACACCGGCATCAAGGACATCGAGCGGCTGGTCAAGCAGGGCGGCTGCCAGCAGGCGGCCAACAAGGGCAAGCGTGACTTCGTCGACGTCAAGAAGGACTGGATCGAGCACATCGCCGGCTTCCAGAAGGGCATCGCGCCGATGACCGTGTGCGTCGACTACGCCAACGGCATGGGCGCCAACGAGTCGCCGCAGATCTTCGGCAAGATCCCTGGGCTGAAGGTCATTCCGCTCTACGACACGCTGGACGGCACCTTCCCCAACCACGAGGCCAACCCGCTCAAGGAGTCGAACCTCGACGACCTGCGCGCGGCGGTGAAGAAGCACAAGGCGGCGCTCGGCCTGTCGTTCGACGGCGACGCCGACCGCTGCGCCTTCGTCGACGAGGAGGGGCGGACGGTGCATGCCGACCTGATCACGGTGCTGCTGGCGCGCGGCATGCTGCAGCGTCACCCGGGCAAGGGCATCATCTACGATCTGCGCAGCAGCAAGGTCGTGCCCGAAGAGATCGTCAAGCTCGGCGGTCGCCCGGTGCGCGAGCGCGTCGGCCACTCCTTCATGAAGGAGACGATGCGCAAGACCGACTGCATCGGCGGCGGCGAGCTGTCGGGCCACTTCTACTTCGCCGAGAACTTCTACACCGACTGCGGCGTGCTGGCGGCGGTGCTGGTGCTCAACCAGCTGAGCGCCGAGAAGAAGTCGCTCAAGCAGGCGGCCGACCCGTTGCGCAAGTACTTCGGCACCGGCGAGGTCAACTTCAAGGTCGCCGACAAGGACGGCCTGATGAAGCAGATCGAGCGCACGTTCCAGGGCGCCATGATCGACTGGCTCGATGGCATCACGGTGACGTACCCCGACTGGTGGGTGAACGTGCGACCGAGCAACACCGAGCCATTCCTGCGCCTGTGCCTCGAGGCCGACACCAAGGCCTTGATGGAGCAGAAGCGCGACCAGCTGTTCGCCATCCTCGGCCACCCGGTCGACCACTAGGCGGTCGGGAGGACTCGCCGCGCGCGCCAGCGGCGCCAACGGCGCGCGCGACCGACAGAGCGAGCCGAGCCACGGCAGGCTGACCAGGAGCGCGCCAGCGTCGGCGCTGGCTGCAGCGAGGCAGCGGATGGTCGCCGGGACGCAGGTACGGCGTGGTCGTGTCGGGCCGCAAGCGCCCATGGCAGGGGACGGATGACGCGCTTGGCGCGGAGCCCGCCGGGGCCTACACCGGAGCCCTGCGAACGGACGAAACCACTCCAGGAATGTCCGCCAACCGCCGCCACCTGCCATGACGCCGCTCTCGCCGTCGATGACCGTTCGCCTCGTCGGCGTGCCGATGGACCTCGGCTCCGGCCGCCGCGGCGTCGATATGGGCCCGTCGGCGATCCGCATCGCCGGCGTCACGCAGGGCCTGCAAGACCTCGGCTTCCGCGTCGAGGATGACGGCGACGTCGGCGTGCCAGCGCCTGAGTCGCGCGCGCCGGGCGACGAGCGCGTGCGCTACCTCGAGCCGATCTACCACGTCTGCAACCGTCTGCGCCTGCGCGTTCGCCGCTCGCTCGACCAGGGCGAGATCCCGGTCGTGCTCGGCGGCGACCACAGCATCGCCATCGGCACGGTCGCCGGCGTCAGCGAGCACTTCCGCGAGAAGGGCCAGAAGGTCGGCTTGATCTGGGTCGACGCGCACGGCGACATGAACACGCCGGACAGCTCGCCGACCGGCAACGTGCACGGCATGCCGCTCGCCGCGACGCTCGGCATGGGCCATCCGTTGCTGGTGCAGATGGGCGGCTTCTGGCCCAAGGTCGATCCCGCCAACGTCTGCCTGATCGGCATCCGCGACGTTGACGAGGGCGAGCGCCGCAACATCCGCGCGTCGGGCATCCACGCCTACACCATGCGCGACGTCGACGAGCGCGGCATGCGCGCGATCATGGAGGAGTGCGTCGGCTTTGCCGCCGCGGGCACCGCCGGCTTCCACGTGTCGTTCGACCTCGACGGCATGGATCCACGCGACGTGCCGGGCACCGGCACGCCGGTCAAGGGCGGCATCAGCTGGCGCGAAGCGAACCTGCTGATGGAGATGGTCAGCGACTCCGGCCGCATGACCAGCCTCGAGATCACCGAGCTCAACCCGATCCTCGACGTCAAGAACCAGTCGGGCGAGGTCGCGGTCGACGTGATCCTCAGCGCTTTCGGCAAGCGCATCCTTTAGGGCTCTGCCCGAGGTCGCTGCCGCGCCAGCCGGTTGGTGTGCCAGCGCCCGATGACGCGCGCCACCGGGAGGCCATCGCTGGTCGCGCGCCATGGCACGTTGACCGCGGCTTGTCCGCCGCAGCTGGTTCGCCGCGGCGCGCCGACGAACCGGCGGTTACCAGGCGGCCAGCGCCTGCGGCTGCAGCCGCCGCCGCAGGCTGGTTGCTCCGATCTGCCCGCGGCCGGATGCCGCGGTGACCAAAAATCAGAAGCTGACGCCCAGCGAGATCTCGGCGTACACCGTCTGGTCGATCGGGCCGTCGATCGGATCGAAGCCCGTCGCGCCGGTCGTCAAGCTGTAGTCGCCGGCGACGACGATGCCGCCGCGCGCCATGAGCGACACGCTGTCGGTCATGCGCGCCATGAAGCCGAGGTAGCAAATGGCCTCCTGGACGCGCGAGTTGGCGCGCTCGCCGTTCTCCGGCGACGTGCGCGGCATGTGCACGTGGTACTCGGCGCCCTGGACGAAGCCGCCGAACAGGATGCCGAAGCTCTCGCTGGGCCACAGCGAGAGCTCGATGGCTTGGGGCGCGAGCACGTCCATGCGCAACCCTTCCGACAGCTCCCAGCTGAAGCCGAGGATCGGCAGCCACGGGGCGTCTTCGTAGACCTGGTTGTAGCGCGCGCCGATCTTGAAGAAGAAGTTGTCGAGCGCGCGGACGGTCAACATCCCGAACGACGGGAAGTCGAAGTCCTCGTGGTGCAGCGTGCTGTCGATGTCCGACCAGACGCCCGGATGCGTCTCGACCTCGAGCAGCACGTTGTCGGAGAAGAACACGCCGAAGCCGAACTTGGCGCCCATGCCGTAGAGCGACTCGTCGCCAAAGCCGTTGTCGCCGTTCGCGCCGCCATCGCCGAACGTGCTCGACGTCACGTAGCGCCGTTGCTTGTAGTAGGCGCCAAAGGTCAGGTAGCCGTCCGTCGACACCAGTGGCCGGAAGGTCGCGTCGAAGTTGCCGTCGAGCATGTCGAAGCCGCCGTCTTCGTTGTTGATGCGCGCGTTGGGCAGCAATGACGCGCCGATCGACACGTCGGGCGTGTAGCGCTGGCGCCGGTCCATGAACTCGCCGTGATTGACGAGGAACTGACCTCGCAGCGAGTAGTCGACGTCACCCTGCGGGGCGCTGGCCGTGGACAGGCCGTAAGCATCCGCGTACGTCGGAGTGTCGAAGCGGCTGGCGCCGCTGCGCGACGGGGAGGAGAAGGTGGCTTGCGCCGTCGCGCTGGCGACGAGCAGGCTCACACCGAGAAGGAATCGTGCGTTGATGTAGCGCATACGCCCTGATCTGACCGTGGTTGACCAAGCCGGATCGTGGCCTGCGGTCCAACGGATTCAAGGGCAATGTGCCCGCCGCACGGGCGGCTTGCCGCCGCCGGCGGCGCCGCCGCGTGGGCAGGCTCAGCGCTGGAAGATCGGCAAATACTGCTTGGGCATCTGCAGCAGCACGCAGGCGACGGCGGTGGCAAAGGCGTCGCCGGGGCCGGTCCGGTTGCGCCAGCGGCCATCCGCTTCCTGGCTGGCAATCAGGTCGGCCGACAGGCGGGCGAACCACCGGCGCAGTCGCGGGCCGCCGCTCTGGTAGAAGGCCTGCGCGGCGTAGTAGTTGCCGTACCAGTAGAAGTAGTGGCCGCCGTACCAGTCCTGCAGGCGCGGGTACTCGGCCTCGAGGAAGGTCAGCACCGGGTCGGTCAGGTCGTCGTCGTGGACGCCGGCGCTGCGCAGCGCGGTCAGCGCGGCGGCGTTGATGGCGTAGTCGGCCGGCTTCTCGAACTGACCGCGGCCGTGGATCTTGTAGTAGTAGAGTCCGGCGTACGGGCCGCGCGGCACCCGGCTGGCGCGCACGTACGCGAGCGCCTTGTCGATCGTTCCGGTCGGCACGCGGATGCCGATGTTGCGGGCCGCGCGCAGCGCCTGCAACTGGCAGACGGTCACCGACAGGTCGAGTTCGCTGTCGAACGGGTTGTAGCGCCAGCCACCGAGGTCGTTCTGGCAGTCGACGATGAGATTGACCGCGCGCTCGAGCGCGTCCTTGGTCTTCGCCGTCGCGTCGGCGCCGTAGACTTCGGCGAGGAACAGCGTGGCGAAGGCGTGGCTGTACATGCGCGTGCCGGCGTCGCTCAGGTAGCCGTTCTCCTGCGCCGTGCCCTGCACGTAGGCGATCGTGCGCTGCACGATGTCGGCGTGCGGGCCGCGGTCGGGCAGGCTGCCGCCGGCCAGGAAGGCCATGCCGCACAGGGCGGTTACGCCGAGGTGGCCGCGGCCGAGCGCCGCTTGCGCGTCGGGCGGGAGCGCCTGCGCCAGGAGTTCGTAGTCGTCGCCGATCTTGTGGCCGACATAGCCGAGCCAACAGCCGACTGCCGACTGCTGGCGTTTGAGCCACTGCAGGCCGCGATCGGCGGCCTTCGTACAGCGCGCGGCGGCGTCCTTGTCGAACCAAGCTTCGGCGTCGGCGGGGGCGGGCGCTGCCTGGATGGCGGGCTCCTGCGGCGGCAGCAGCGCGGTTGTGGCGGCGATCGCGGCGACCAGGAGCGACATGGCGCGCCTCAGGCCAGCAGGGCCTTCTGCACCTTGCCGTAGACGTCGGTCAGCCGCAGGTCGCGGCCGCCGAAGCGGTAGGTGAAGCGCTCGTGGTCGATGCCGAGCTGCCAGAGGATCGTCGCGTGCAGATCGTGCACGGTCACAGGATCGAGGACGGCCTTGTAGCCGTATTCGTCGGTGGCGCCGTGGCTGTGGCCGGCCTTGAAGCCGCCGCCGGCGACCCACATCGAAAAGCCGAATGGATTGTGGTCGCGGCCCGAGTCGCCCTGCATGAACGGCGTGCGGCCGAACTCGCCGCCCCACAACACGATCGTGTCGTCGAGCAGACCGCGGGCGTCGAGGTCGGCGAGCAGCGCCGCGATCGGGCGATCGACCATGCGGCAGTTGTCGGCGAGGCCCTTGGGCAGGTCGCCGTGCTGGTCCCAGCGGTCGTTGCGCGTGTCGGCGCAGGTCAGCTGCACGAAGCGGACGCCGCGCTCGACGAGCCGGCGCGCCAGCAAGCACTGCCGCGCGAACGTGCGCGTCTGCTCGTACTCGTCGTCGCAGCCGTACATCGCCCGCAGGGCCGCCGATTCGCCGTCGAGCGCGGTCAGCTCCGGCACTGCTGCCTGCATACGGAAGGCGAGCTCGGCGTTGGCGACGGCGGCGTCGATGGCGGCGTCGGCGCCGTCACGGCGGCGCGCGGCCTCGTCGAGCGCGCGGCCGAACCGCAGCTTGCGGCGCTGCTGCTGCGGGTCGCGCTCGCACGGCGCGATGTTGGCGACCGCGTCGCCGCGCAGCTGGAAGACCGAGCCCTGGCTGTGCGCTGGCAGGAAGCCGCTGTGGAAGCAATCGACGCCGCCGGGCGGGATGAGGCCGCCGTTGAGCACGACGTACGCCGGCAGGTTCGAGGCCTCGCAGCCGAGCCCGTATGCGATCCAGGCGCCAATGCCTGGGCGGCCCTGCAGGCCGTGGCCGGTGTGCAGGAAGTAGTTGGCGTTGGTGTGCTCGCTGAAGTCGGCGACCATCGAACGTACGACGCAGAGACGGTCGGCCTGGCCCGCCAGGTGTGGCAACAGGTCGCTGATCCACTGGCCGCTGGCGCCGCGCTGCGCGAACTTCGCGCACGGGCCGAGCGTGTTGCCGTTGTCGTTGAACTGCGTTGGCTCCATCGGCAGCGGGAACGGCTTGCCGTGGTCGGCGACGAGGCGCGGCTTGTAGTCGAGCAGGTCCTGCCCACTCGGCCCGCCGTCCATGTAGAGGAAGATCACCGACCTCGCCCGCGGCGCGTGGTGGCGCGTCTGCGCGCCGCCGCCGCCAAAGAGGCTGGCCAACGGCAGCGTCGCGAAGCCGTTCCAGGCCCGCTGCAAGAACGTGCGCCGCGTCGGCGACATGATGTGGTTGGCGTTCATCGCAGGTACAGGAACTCCTGCGCCTGCACGAGACCGTGCAGTAGGTCGGGCCATGCCGAGGCGCCGCCGGTGGCGAGGAAGTCGCGGCACAGCGCCACTTCGTCTGCCGCCGGTGGGCGGGCGAACGCGCGCACGAACGCGGCGTCTACCTGTGCTGTGAGTCGGACGTCGGCGTCGGCGCCGCTGGCGACGCCGGCGGCGAGCAGCGCATTGGCCCACGTCGCGCATTGCTGGTGCACGAAGGGGTCGTTGGCGAGCGTCAACGCCTGCGCCGGCACGTTGGAGACGTTGCGCATGCCGACGGTCGCGAACGGCGTCGGCAGGTCGAACGCCAGCAGCATCGCCGGCAGGAAGTTGCGGCGGACGGCGAGGTAGATGCTGCGGCGGCCGTCGCCGTCGAGCGGACCATGGCGGTCGGGTTGGCCGCGCGCCTTGACGATCGTTTCGCGCGGCAACTCGACCGGCGGTCCGAATAACGTTGGGTCGAGTCGGCCGCTGATCGCCAGCAGCGCGTCGCGCACCGACTCGGCGTCGAGGCGCTGCACGTTTTGCCGGTGCAGCAGTAGGTTGGCGGGATCGATGGCCTCGGCGGCGGCGCGCCGGCGACTGTCCTGGCGGTAGGTCGCCGACGTGACCAGCTGCCGCAGAGCGCGCTTCACCGACCAGCCGTGGCGCAAGAAGTCCGCGGCGAGCCAGTCGAGCAGCGCGGGATGCGTCGGAGGGTCGCCGAGCGCGCCCAGGTTGTCGACGCTGCGCGCGATGCCGCGGTCGAACAACTGCCGCCACAGCCGGTTGAGCAGCACGCGCGCCAGCAGCGGCGCGCCTTCGGCCGTCATCGCCTCGGCGAGTTGCAGGCGACCGCTGCCGGGGCCGGTCGCCAGCGCGCCCTCGCGCGCGAGCGCCTGCAGGAACCGGCGGGGCGCCGGCTCACCGGGGCGGCGGTGGTCGCCGCGCTGGGCGACGGCGAGGTCGCGGCCGGTGCCATCGACCATCGCCGGCAACGTCGGGGAGACCGGCACGGCGGCGCAGGCTTCGTGCAGCCGGCCCAGCGCTGCGGCGACGGCCGTCGGTGGCTCGGTCCACGCATGCGGCGGCACCGGCGGCGCCGCGGCGGCCGGCGGTGGTTCGCGGTGCGGCGACAGCACGACCGACTGCACGGCGAGCCAGCCGTCGTCCGGCCAGGACTTGCGTTCGCGTTTGGGATCGGCGAGGTCGTGCGTGCGCTGGTCGATCGCCTGCACGAACGCTGGTCGGTTGGCCCAGGCGCCGCAGTCGAACGTCAGCCAGTGCGCGTCGGGGTTGCCGACTTCCTTGTGCAACTCGCCGTAGATGGGGTCGCGCACGAGATGGAAGCCGTCGACGATGACCTTGATCCGCGCGTGCTGGCCGGCCGCGCGGACGTGCACGTAGCGCGCGGTCAGCGGGAAGGTCGGTGACGCCAGCGTGCCTTCGCGTTGCCGCCCGGCGACGGCGCTGTGCCAGAACGCGCCGGGCAGTTGGCGCAGTTCCGGCGCGGTCGCGGTCGGATCGAGGCACAGCGGCCCGTGCCACGGCTGCGGCCCGAAGCCGTCGTTGGTGAGGATCCAGCCGGCGGCGAGATCCTCGGCGCTGGCGACGACGCGATCGCCGTCGCGCGGCGGTGGCGGCGGTGGTGGCGGTTCGATGGGCGCGAGCGCGTCCTGCCAGGCGGCGGCGAGTTCCCGCTGGGCCGTGAGCGCGCGCTGGAACGGCGCGCCCTGCACGTCGGCCGGACGGAGCGGCGCCTGCGCGTAGCGCGAACTCTGCACGAAGCCGGCGAAGGCGTAGTAGTCGGCGGCGCGGATGGCGTCGAACTTGTGGTCGTGGCAGCGCGCGCACGCGATCGTCAGGCCGAGGAACGCCTTGCCGAGCACGTCGACCTGGTTGTCGACGCGGTCGGCTTCGTGTTTGCCGGCGTCGACTGGCGAGTGCGTCTGCTCGCAGAACCAGTACGCCGCGGTCGCCTGCACGCTCTCATTGGCGCCGCCGTCGTCCAGGCGCGGCGGCGTCAGCAGATCGCCGGCGACGTGCTCGCGCACGAACTGGTCGAACGGCACGTCGTCGCGGAAGGCGCGGATGACGTAATCCCGGTAACGCCACGCATTGGGCACTTCGAAGTCGTACTCGTGGCCGAGGGTCTCGGCGTAACGCACGAGGTCGAGCCAGTGCCGGGCTTGCCGTTCGGCGTAGTGGGCGCTGGCGAGCAAGGCGTCGACTTCGCGTTCCCACGCGGCGTCGCTCGGATCAGCAGTGAAGCGGGCCACCGCGTCGGGCGGCGGCGGCAGGCCGACGAGGTCGAACCACAGCCGGCGCAGTTGCACGTGCGGCGGCGCCGGCGGCGCGCGGCGCAGAGCGGCGGCAGCGAGCGCATGGTCGACGAATGCGTCGACCGGATGGCCGGTGGCAGGCTGGCCCGCGGTCGGCGGCGCGTCGTCGCGCAGCGGTTGCCAGGCCCAGTGCGTCGCGCGCCGTTGCGCGAATTCGCCGGCGTCGACCGGTGGCGGCACCTGTGTGGCGGCGACGCCGGCCGTCAGGGCGACGACGGTGTGCCGCAGCGCGTGCGCGAGAAGCGGACCCATACACTGTTTTTGTAGATGGTCGCCGGAGGGTCGCCAACCGGCTAGCTTGTCACGACTTCGCACGCCATGAAGAAAGTCGCCCGCGCCACGACGTCCCGTACGCCCGATCCGAAGCTCGACCACGAGCCGCGTCCGTTCACCCTCGCTGGTCGCACCGCGTTGGTCACCGGCAGCAGCAAGGGACTCGGCAAGTCGATCGCTTTCGCGCTGGCCAACGCCGGCGCCAAGGTCGCGATCAACTTCGCCCATGGCCAGGAGACCGCCGAGGCGACCTTCGCCGAGTTCGCGGCGCGGGGCTACGAAGGCATGTTGGTGCGCGCCGACGTGACCGACGAGAAGCACGTCGCCAAGATGTGCCACGCCGTCGAGAAGCGCCTCGGCCCGATCGACATCGTCGTCGCCAACGCCACGCCGGCCCAACCGCAGAAGCCGTTCGAACTGTACGACTGGGCGTTCCACCAGCAGATGCTCGACTTCTTCGTCAAGTCGCCGTTCCTGCTGACGCGCTGCGTGTTGCCGGGCATGAAGCAGCGCCGCCACGGCCGCATCCTCAACATCGGCAGCGAGGTGTTTCGCCGCGGCGTGCCGAACTTCGCGCCGTACGTCGCCGCCAAGGGCGCGCAGGCCGGCTGGACGCGCAGCATGGCGACCGAACTGGCGCCCTGGAACATCACCGTCAACATCGTCTGCCCGGGATGGATCCCGGTCGAGCGCCACAAGGACGACCCCAAGGAGCAGAAGGACGCCTACAAGGCGCTGATCCCGATGCGCCGGTGGGGCGTGCCGGCCGACGTCGGCGGCGTGTGCGCGTTCCTCGCCGGGGACGCCGCCGCGTTCATCACCGGTCAGGACATCGCCGTCAACGGCGGCATGACGGTGACCTGAGAGGAGCCATGACCATGCCACGCCGCGCCCTGTTTGCGTTCCTTTCCGCGCTGCTGTTGGCCGCCCTGGCCGTCGGCCAGGACGCGCCGAAGAAGCCGCGCCTCGCGTTCGTCACCAACTGCGTCGCGGAGTTCTGGACCGTCGGCAGCTTCGGCGTCGAGGCGGCCAAGGCCGAGTTCGGCGTCGACGCCGTCGTGCGCATGCCGGCCAACGGCACCGCCGAGGAGCAGAAGCGCATCCTCGAGGACCTGCTCGCCAAGGGCGTGCAGGGCATCGCGGTGTCGCCGAAGGACCCGGAGAACATGACCGCGTTGCTCGACAAGGTCGCCGGCCGCGCGCTGCTGGTCACGCACGACTCCGACGCGCCGAAGAGCAAGCGGCTGTGCTACGTCGGCATGGACAACTACGACGCCGGCCGCATGTGCGGCCAACTGGTCAAGGAAGCGCTGCCCGACGGCGGCGCCGTCGTGCTGTTCGTCGGCAACCTCGACCAGGACAACGCCCGCCGTCGCCGCCAGGGCGTCGTCGACGAGTTGCTCGACCGGTCGCGCGACCCGTCGCGCTTCGACAAGCAGGACGCTGTGCTCAAAGCCGGCAAGTACGAGATCCGCGCCACGTTCACCGACCAGTTCGACCGCCAGAAGGGCAAGGCGGCGGCGCAGGACGCGCTGGCGCGCTGGAGCGACGTCGGCGCGATGGTGGGGCTGTTCGAGTACGAGCCGCCGCTGCTGCTCGAGGCGGTCAAGTCGGCGAACCGCCTGGGCAAGGTCAAGGTCGTCGGCTTCGACGAGAATGACGCGACGCTGCAGGGCATCGTCGATGGCCACGTGCATGGCACGGTGGTGCAGAATCCCTACGAGTACGGCCGCAAGTCGCTGGAGTTGCTGGCGAGTCTGCTGCGCGAGACCGATTCGAAGAAGCGCGAGGAACTGCTGCCCAAGGACCGCTTCCTCGACATCCCGGCGCGGGCGATCACCAAGGCCAACGTCGAGGCGTTCTGGGCCGACTTGAAGCAGAAGACGGGGCGCAAGTGACGCCATGACGACGGGGGCTGCCGCCGTTCCGCCGCTGCTGCAGGCCCGCGGCGTCTGCAAGGACTACCCCGGCGTCCGCGCGCTGTCGCAGGTCGACTTCACGGTGCGCGCCGGCGAAGTCGTGGCGCTGGTCGGCGAGAACGGCGCCGGCAAGAGCACGCTGATGAAGGCGCTCGCCGGCGTCGTCCAGCCGCACGCCGGCCAGATCCTGCTGGCTGGCGCGCCGGTCCGTCTCGCTGGTCCGGCCGACGCCCTGAGCGCCGGCATCGCATTGATCCACCAGGAACTGAGCCTGTGCGACAACCTGACCGTCGCTGGCGCGCTGTTCCTCGGCGCTGAGCTGCGCCGCGGCCCGTTTCTGCGCTTGGGCGCGATGCGCGCGCAGGCGGCGAAGTGGCTCGACCGCGTCGGCCTGCAGGTCGACGCCGACACGCCGGTTAGCGCGCTCGCGCCCGGGCAGAAACAGCTGCTGGAGATTGCCCGCGCGCTGCGGGCGCAGGCGCGCGTGCTGATCATGGACGAGCCGACGTCGAGCCTGACCATG
Source organism: Planctomycetota bacterium (assembly GCA_016872675.1). GTDB lineage: Bacteria > Planctomycetota > UBA1135 > UBA1135 > UBA2386 > UBA2386. Next base: position 11,044 of record VGZG01000001.1, on the reverse strand, counting down.
GCTGAGACCGCGCGCCTGTACGCGGTCGTGCGCGAACTGCGCGGCCAGGGCGTCGGCGTGGTCTACATCTCGCACCGGCTCGGCGAGGTGAAGGAACTCGCCGACCGCGTCGTCGGCCTGCGCGACGGCCGCAACAGCGGCGAGCTGAGCCGCGACGCGATCACCCACGAAGCGCTGGTCGGCCTGATGGTCGGCCGCAAGCTGGCGACGGCCCGCCGCGCGGCACACGCGCCCGGCGACGTCGTGCTGCGGGTCGCCGGGCTGCGCACGCGCGCATTTCCCGGCGCGGCGGTCGGCCTGCAGGTGCGCCAGCGCGAGATCGTCGGCATCGCCGGCCTGCTCGGCTCTGGCCGCACCGAGCTGCTGCGCGCGCTGGTCGGCGTCGACGAGCGGCTCGGCGGCGCCATCGAGGTGGCTGGGGCGCCGCTGCGCGCTGGCGGCCCGGCCGCGGCCGCCAGCGCCGGTCTCGTGCTGCTGCCCGAGGACCGCAAGGCGCAGGGACTCGTGCTCGGCATGACCGTGCGCGAAAACGTGTCGCTGCCGACGCTGCGGCGTCGCGGCGTGCTCGTCGACCGCGTCTATGAGCGCGACCTCGCGACGCGCGCGATCGCGCAGCTGGCGGTCGCCGCCAGCGGCCCCGAGCAGCCGGTTGGCACGCTGTCCGGCGGCAACCAGCAGAAGGTCGTGTTCGGCAAGTGGCTCGCCGCCGCGCCCAAGGTCTTGCTGCTCGACGAGCCGACGCGCGGCGTCGACGTCGGCGCGCGCGCTGAGATCTACGCGCGCCTGCACGCGCTCGCTGCCGACGGCCTCGCTGTCGTCTTCGTCAGCTCCGATCTCGAGGAAGTTCTGGCCCTGGCCGATCGCGTGCTGGTGATGCGCGGCGGCGCGGTGCAGGCCGAACTCGTCGGCGACCGGTTGACCGAGCGCGACGTCATGTTGGCGGCGACGAGCATGGAGGCGGGATGAAGAAGGTCCTCGGCATCGCGGCGCTGCTGTGCGTCGTCGCTGCGATGACGGCGTGGCGTTCGTACGACCCGGTGACCGGCGAGTACGTCTTCTTGTCCGCCTACAACCTCGAGAACCTGCTGCAGCGCATCGGCCTGTTCGGCGTGCTCGGCTTCGCCGCTGCCTTCGTCATCGTCACCGGCGGCATCGACCTCTCGATCGGCTCGGTGGTCTGCGTCGCCGGTTGCGTGCTGCCGTGGCTGCTCAAGGACGTCGGGCTCGGTGGCGCGCCGTCCCTGGCGATCACCCTCGCGCTGTGCGCGGCCATCGGCCTGTGGCACGGCGTGCTGGTGGCGTGGCTCGGCCTACAGCCGTTCGTGGTCACGTTGTGCGGGCTGTTGCTCTACCGCGGCTGGATGCGCGGCTTCAGCGACGACCAGACGATGGGCTTCGGCGATGCCGCCGAGGGCTTGCGTTGGCTCGCCACCGGCAAGCTGCCGCTGAGCGACTCGTTCGGCCTGCCCGTGCCGCTGCTCGCGCTCGCCGTCGTCGCCGTGGCGACCTGGGCGCTGTGGACGCGCACGGTCTGGGGCCGCCATCTGTTCGCGCTAGGTCGCAACGAGGAGGCCGCGCGCTTCGCCGGCGTGCCGACGCGGCGGTTGACGGCGCTCGCCTACGTCGCCTGCTCGCTGCTCGCGGGCTTCGGCGGCTGCTTGTTCGTGCTCGACGTCAACTCGGCGCAGGCGTCCAGCTTCGGCAGCTTCTACGAACTCTACGCCATCGCCGGCGCGGTGCTCGGCGGCGTGGCGCTGCGCGGCGGCGAAGGCATCGCGCTCGGCGTCGTGCTCGGCGCGGCGCTGATGCAGGTGTTGCCCAACACCATCCGCCTGCTCTTCGACAGCGACCGGCTGGAGCTGGCGGTCGTCGGCGGCGTCATCCTGGCCGGCGCGATCGTCGACCAGTCGCTCGCCCGCTGGCTAGGCCGAGTCAGGCGCCGCTGAGTTCGCGCCAGCGCAGCGCGATGCCGGCCGGGTAGGCCTCGCACTCGGCGGCGAACACGCGCGCGGCGAGCGTCGTGGCGGTGTCGTCGGTCCGGACCGGCACGCGCGCCTGCAGCAGCACGCGGCCTTCGTCGTAGCGGTCGTCGCAGAGGTGCACGGTGCAGCCCGACTCCTTGTCGCCGGCGGCGAGCACGGCCTGATGCACGCGATCGCCGTGCATGCCCTTGCCGCCGTGGCGCGGCAGCAGCGACGGGTGAATGTTGAGCACGCGGCCGGCGAACTCAGGCACGATCGGCAGCAGCTTCAGGTAACCAGCGAGCACGACGAGGTCGACGTCGAGCTCTTCGATCCAAGCCCAGGTCGCGCTGGCGTCCTTGACCGTGCGGGCTTCGATGCCGTTCTCGAGCGCCCGTTGCAGACCGAAGGCGTCATCGCGGTCGCTGCCGACGCCGGCGATGGTCGCATGCGCGCGGCCGTCGGCGACGCGGTCGATCAAGTTCTGTAGCGTGCGGCCGGAGCCGCTGAGCAGGACGGCGAGGCGGGGGCGGCGCGGCGCAGCGAGCACGCTCAGGCCTCCGCAGCGGCGGCGAGGCCGACGAGCATCGTCGCCATGCGTGGCGCGGCGAGGTCGGCGGCGTCGATCATTGCTTCGATCGAGATGCGCGTGGACTGGCCGGGCAGCACCTGCTGGGTGACGCCGACGAGCGCCAGGACGTCGAAGCCTGCGTGCACAGCGGCGATCGCCTCGGGCACCAGCGACATGCCGACGAGGTCGGCGCCGGCCTGGCGCAGGAACCGGTACTCGGCGCGCGTCGGCATCGACGGCCCGGCGATGGCGGCGAACACGCCGGTCGCGCACGGGATGCCGCCGCGCAGCGCGACGTTGCGCGCGGCCTCGATCCACGAGCGGCGGTAGGGCTCGTCCATGTCCGGGAAGCGCGGACCATCCTGGTCGTCGCCCGGACCGGCTAGCGGGCGCAGACCGCTGAAGTTGAGGTGGTCCTCGACGACCGCGATCGAGCCGGCCTTGATCTGCGGGCACAGGCTGGCGGCGCCCGCGGTCAGGATGAGCTGTTCGCAGCCGAGCGCCTTGAGCACGCGCACGGGCAAGGCGAGTTCGGCGGCCGACAGGCCCTCGAAGGCCGCGAACGGCGCGTCGGCGACCGCCACGGGCACGCCTTCGAGCCGGCCGATCAGCAGCGGCGCGTGCAGCTTGATGCCAGGGACGTCGTCGCCGTGCAGCGCGACCCGGTCTTTCAGCTGGTTGGCGACCGAGGCGTGCCCGGAGCCGAGCAGCATCGCGAGGCGCGGCCGCAGGTCGGTGCGGTCCTGCAGAGACTTTGCGATGTGGCGGGCAGCCTGCTTGTGCGACGGGCCGGACATGACGGCTCTAGAGTAGCGAACAGGTCGGGCGTTGGCACGGCCGCGACGGTCAGTTCACGCGTTGCGTCACGCCTTCGGTCGGCGCTGGCGGCACGACGGTCTGGATCTGCGGCAGGCCGGCGAGGTCGAGCACGCGCTCCATCAGTCGCACGCGTTCCTGCATCGACAGCGACTCGAGCGGGATGTAGGGCACGCCGAACACCTCGAGCAGCAGCTTGACCATGCCGTCGATGCGCACGACCTCCTCCCAATCGAGGCCGGCGCGCACGCCGTCGGCGACGACCAGCTCCCGGTGCGGGCGCACGAAGAAGACGATGCCCTGGCGCACCCAGTTCATGTACTCGCCGAGCTTCCGATCGCGGAAGATGTCGGCGAGGATCGTCGAGTGGTGGGCAGCGTAGGCGAGGTTGCAGAAGGCACGGTCACTGACGAACGAGCCGCCGATGGCGTGCTCGGCGTCGACCTGGCGGCGGAAGACCTCGTACTGGTAACGGTTGACCAGTTCGATGTCCGTGCGCAGCGTCTCGAGCTTCGCCTCCATCTCGGCCAGCACGCCGCGCGCGACCTCGGCGATCATCGGCAGGCCGTAGTGGTCGCGGACCCAGCGGGCGAGCGTCGTCTTGCCGGTCGCGTGCGCGCCGACGAGGTAGATCCGGGTCGCGTCGCCGATGGCGCGGTTGCGGGGCTTGTTCATGCCCGGCAAACGCTAGCCAGCGCGGGCAAGCGGGCAAGTGCGAGTGGTCACTCGTCGGCTGCCGCCGGTCCGGCGCGCCGCGCCAGCGCCAGCGCGAGGCGCGCCCGGCGCGCGACCGACGGCTCGGCGAAGGCGGTAGCCATCGCCGCCGACGGCAGTTGCAGCAATTGCAGCAGCAGGTCGGTGAGGAACGCCGCCGACGCCTCGGCCGGCAGCTCCAGCGGCTCGTCGCGCTGACCGATGCGCTGCAGCGCCGCCGCGCGCAATTCGTCGCAAAGCGGGCCGTTTTCCCCTGGCGACGGCTCGGCTTCGGCGAATTGACGGCAGGTCACGCGCCGGTACGGCCGGTCGGAGGCTGCTTCCTCGAGCTCGACGCGGCAGAGGCCGAGCACCCAGATCATGAAGCGGCCATCGGGCAGGCGTTGGTGGCGCAGGATCTCGCCGTAGCCGGCGACCGGCAGGATGCCGGCGGGCTTGTTCGGCGTCTCGATCTCGCCGTCGGGCACGGTGGCGAGCACGAGCCGACCCTGGCCGTCGAGCAGGTCCTCGACCATGCGCCGGTAGCGCGGCTCGAAGATGTGCAGCGGCATGACCTGATGCGGAAACAGGTAGACCCGCCCCAAGGGGAAGACCGGCACCGGACCAGACGGCAGCGTGAACTCCAAGCCCGCGCAGCGTAGCGCGTCGTCGCGCCCCGAAAAGCCGCGCGGCCGGCCCAGGCGACCCGCGAGGATCGTCCCGACCGGCCGCGCAGCCGCAAACCGACGGCGTGCGTCAGTTCTGGTAGATCTCGGCGTTCGTCGGCCCACCGCCGACGACCATGATCGTGCCGTCGCGCAGCGGGATCGCGCCGCCGAAGAAGCGCGGCGCCGCCATCGAGCCGACCGGGGCGATCAGGTTGGGGGCCTGCGTGAAGCGGTCGGCCGTTGCCGTCAGGCTGAAGTCGAACTGCGACGTCGTCGGGTTGATCGTCAGCGAGAAGCCGCCAGCGATGAGCGCGCCGCCGTTGGGCAGCGGCGCGCAGGCCGCGCCGGCGCGGCCGACCTGCATGCCGTTGACCGTCGTGAACGTGCCGAAGCCGAAGGCCGATGACGCGAACATCTGGCAGTCTTGGCGCGTGCCGATGATCAGGTCGGCGATGTTCAGCGTCTGCAGGAAGACCGTCAGGTCGAGCGTCAGGCCGCCGACCAGCAACACGCGGCCGTTGCTGAGCTGCGTCGCGGTGTGCAGGAAGCGCGCGCCGGTGAAGAACGACGGCAGGCCGAAGCTGTTGGTGGTCGGGTTGAAGAGATAGGCCGTGCTCGAGACGTTCGGAATGTTGACGATCGGCAGCAAGGCGATGCCGCCGGCGACCAGCACGCGGCCGGTGGTGAGCGTCGTCGACGTGTGGAACGCACGCGGCTCGAGCATCGTCGGGCCGGGCGCGAACGTATTGGTGACCGGATCGAAGATCTCCGAGGTCGCCAGCAGGCCGGTGAACAGCGACAGCGGGTTGGTGAGGTCGAAGCTCGTGCTGCCGCCGGTGACCAGAACGCGGCCGTTCGGCATCAGGCTGGCGCCGTGGCCGGCGCGCGGCGATGCCATCAAGAGTGGCGAGGTGACTTGCGTGACCGGATCGTAGACCGAGGCCGCGGCCGTCGGCTGGCCGGTGGTCAGGTCGAGGCCGCCGGTGAACAGCACGCGGCCGTCGGCGAGGCCCGTCGACTGCGACAGGATGCCGACGCCGAGCGAAGCGCCCGACAGTTCCCACTCCTCGGTGCGGACCTTGTACTTCTGCGCCACCGGGCCCGAGCCGCCGAGGAACAGCAGTTCGTTATCCGGAGCCGTCGCGAAGCCACCGGCCGTGAGGATCGGCGCAGCGGGGGCGCTGAGCGTCGGCTTGAAGGTGCCCGACGCCTGCGGCGTGAGCCGAACGAGGTTGCTCTTGCGATAGACGCCGTTGCCGGCGACCGCCTGCAGCGACCAGACAAAGTCGCCGAGCCACGGCCAGTCCGGGATGAACACGCTCGGTGTCGCGTTGCCGGTGGCGTTGGTCACGCCGGCCCAAGTCGGGGCCGAGTAGGTAAACCACGCGAACTGGTCGCTGATATCGAGCGTGATGCCGAGCGACGGGATCGCAGTCGGCGTCTCGGCGATGTCGATCAGCAGCGCGTAGGCTTCGCTGGGCTGGCCGACGATCGGGAAGGTCGTGGTCGCGTTGAGCGCGCCGCCGACGCGGTCGAGTGAGAGGTTTTGGGCCGTTGCGGAAGCGGCGAGGGCCAGGACGAATGCGGCGCGCGTGGTGAGGAGCATCGTGGGATTATGGCAGGAGTTTTCCCGCCGGGCGAAGTTGGCGGGCGGGCATTTCGACGGGTAGTCAAGCATACGGCTCGGCGAACATCGAAGCGGTCGGTTCGATGGTTACGGGAAGAATGTCGTCACGGCGCCCCGGCCGAGGAATAGCTGGGATTGGTCACCGGCTAGGTTCAGGAAGGCATGGGCGCCGGCCACGGCGGCGTGGCTCGGCCCCGTGAACGGCACGCTGGCGATTCCTCGGTTGTCGGCGACCCCAACGGCCAACGCGGCAAAGGCGAGCGTGTCGATCTCGACAACAACCTCCGGCGCGGGGGGGTATGTGGGCCAAGGCCGATCGACAGCACGCTGACGACGAAGCCGGTCGGCGCGCTGTCGACGCCCGCCGGATCGGTCCCGGGCAAGCCGCCGACAAGATCGGAGCAGTGCGAGGTGACCTCGCCGGGACCGTTGCTGTCGCCGTCCTGGTTGCAGTCGGTGAACTGCCAGCGCGCGTCGACCGACATGCCGACGACAAACTGGTCGGCGTGCGGGCGTTGGGCAGCAACAGGACGGCGAGCACGCCGCGGCGAGTCATGCGCGTGGCGGACGAAACTAGCAGGCGACGATGGCGTGGCGAGTAGACCGACGGGTCGCATTTCGCCCGCTGTGCGCGGGCCGTTCAGTGCGTAGGATGGCACGCCCCGATGACTGCGCCGAAGTACCACCTGACCAGCTACGGCTGCCAGATGAACAAGCTCGACAGCGAGTTGGTCGAGAGCCGCCTGCGCCAGCGCGGCTACGTCGCCGCCGCCAGTGAAGGCGACGCCGACGTCGTGCTGATCAACACCTGCAGCGTCCGCCAGCACGCCGAGGACCGGGTCTGGAGCAAGCTCGGCAAGCTGCGCATCCGCAAGCGCGGCGAGCCGCGGCTGGTCGTCGGCGTGCTCGGCTGCATGGCGCAGGAGCACAAGCGCTACCTCGTCTCGCGCATGCCGCACGTCGACCTCGTCGTCGGACCGTCGGCGTTCGGCGACATCGACGACACCGTCGAGAAGGCGCGCCTGCGCAACCACGAGCTCGCCGCCGGCCGCGACCCGGCGCGCACCAAGCACGAAGTCGTCGGCGCCGGCGTCGTCACCGTCGACCAGGGCGTCAGCGGCGACCTGATCCGCCGCGACGTGCGTGTGCGGCCGCATCGTTCGCAGGCGTTCGTCTCGATCATGCGCGGCTGCAACATGCCGTGCACCTACTGCATCGTGCCAACGACGCGCGGCGACGAGGTCTCGCGCCCGATTGCCGACATCGTCGAGGAGGCGCAGCGTTTGTGCGACGACGGCGTGACCGAGATCACGCTGCTCGGCCAGACGGTCAACGCCTACGGCCGCGACCTGACTGGCCAGGGCGCCACGCTGGCGCGCCTGCTGCGGGCCCTGCACGAAGTCCCGGCGCTGCGGCGGTTGGCGTTCATCACCAGCCATCCGAACTTCCTGTCAGCCGAACTCGTCGACGCGATCGCCGAGCTGCCGAAGGTCGGCCGCTACCTGCACCTGCCGGCGCAGTCGGGCAGCAACGCCGTGCTCAAGGCCATGCGCCGCGGCTACACGACCGAGCGCTACCTCGCGCGCGTCGACCAGCTGCGCCAGAAGGCGCCCGACGTCGAGTTGCACAGCGACTTCATCGTCGGCTACCCAGGCGAGACCGTCGCCGACTTCGACCAGACGGTCGCGTTCCTGCGCGCGGTCGGCTTCGCACAGAGCTACGTCTTCAAGTACTCGCCGCGCCCCGGCACCGTCGCTGCGGAGCTGGCCGACGATGTGCCCGAGGCGGAGAAGGAGCGCCGCAACGCCGTGCTGCTCGCAGCGCAAGAAGAGCTGACGCTGGCGAAGAACCGTGCGCTCGTCGGCGCGACCGTCGAGGTGCTGGTCGAGGGCGAGAGCAAGGTCGCCGGTCGGCTGTCGGGTCGCACCGCGCACCATCGCCTCGTGCACTTCGCCGCCACCGATCCGGAGCTGGTCGGCCAGTACGTGCCCGTGCGCGTCACCGCGGCGCTGGCCCACTCGTGCGTCGGCGAGCTGCTGGCCCACGACGCCGCGCAAGAAGGGCGCGCTGATCCGGCGGAGGCGGCGCGGCCGTGATCGACGACCCGCTGCTGCACGACGCCTGGATGCACGACGCGGTCGAGTTGGCGCAACGCGGCCGCGCCGAGGTCGAGCCCAATCCGCGCGTCGGCTGCCTGCTGCTGCGCGATGGCGTGGTGGTGGCCAGGGGTTGGCACGAGCACTACGGCGGTCGCCACGCCGAAGCGATGGCGCTCGACGAGGCGCGCCAGAAGGGCGTGCAGCCCGACACCGCCGTCGTCACGCTCGAGCCGTGCAGCACGCAGAAGGGCCAGGACGGCAAGAAGACCGCGCCGTGCACGCAGGCCTTGATCGCGTCCGGCGTCCAGCGCGTGCTGATCGGCGCGTTCGACCCTGATCCGCGCCATCGGCGGCATGGCATCATCGCGCTCGAGCAGGCCGGCATAGAGGTCGTCGAGGGCATCGCCGCGACGCTCTGCGACCAGCTCTACGCGCCGTTCCGCCGGGCGCTGCAACTCGACCGGCCATGGATGCTGGCGAAGTGGGCGATGACCCTCGACGGCAAGACGGCGGCGCCGACTGGCGAGGCGCGCTGGATCAGCGGCATCGAAGCGCGCACCAAGACGCACGAACTACGCGCTCGATGCGATGGCGTCATGGTCGGCTTCCGCACCGCCCAGGCCGACGATCCCGAGCTGACCGTGCGCCTCGTGCAGGGGCCGCAACCGGTGCGCATCGTCGTCGATCCGCTCGGCGAGGTCGAGGACGACAGCAACCTGGTCAAGACTGCGCATCAGGCGCCGACCTGGCTGCTCGCCGCCGACGCGCTGGCGCCGGCGCGGCGCGCGCGGCTCGAAGCGCTCGGCGTCGTCGTGATCACGTGCCCGACCGGCGAAGGGCCGCGGCGGTTGCACCTCGGCCAGGCGTTCGCCGAACTGCGTCGGCGCGGCCTGCGCCGCGTCCTCGTCGAGGGCGGCGGCGGCCTCGTCGCGCAGATGTTCGCGTGGAACGCCATCGACCAGGTGCTGGCCTTCGTCGCGCCCAAGATCATTGGCGGGCGCTTCGCGCCGACGCCGGTTGGTGGCGAGGGCAAAGCGTTCATGGCCGAGGCGCTGCAGTTGAAGGACGTGCGCCACGAGGTCTACGGCGACGACCTCGCGATCTCGGGATTCGTCTGACCCGCGATCGCGGCCGCCGGTCTCAGCGACGCGGCATCGGCACGGCGAGCGCCGTCGGCTTGCCGGCGACGCCGTTGCGGGCGATGGCGGTGAGAGCGACCGCGTCGCAGTCCGCTGGCAGCGCCGCTTGCGTGCGGTTGCCGCCGACGATCTCGACCACGCGCCAGCGGCTGCGCTCGCGCGCCTGCACGGCGACGAAGTGGGCGGCCGGATCGGCCTGCCACGACACCACGGGCCGCTCGCCGCCTTCGACGCGCGGCGCCAGCGTCGGCGGCGCCGGCGCCTGCAGCCACGGCATCGCCGGCGCCACGACCGGCTCGGCGTAGACGCGATCGCGCAGCGCCAGCGCGACGTTCGGCGCGTCCTTGCGCAGCGCCTTGAAGCTGAAGTGGATGTGCCCGGGCGCGCGGTCGGCGCCGCGCAGCAGCGCGATCTGGTCGGCCAGCTCGTCGGGCCGCCAGTTGCGCGCGCCGTCCAGCGCGCGGCCGGGGTTGATGCCCGGCCACATCGCGCGCTGCTTGGGGTTCTGCGAGTGCCACCACTTGAGCAGCACGTCGAACGCCTGCGCCTTCTGGTCGATCGGCCAGTACAGCTGGGGCGTGAGGTAGTCGACCCAGCCCTCGCGCAGCCATTTCACGACGTCGGCAGCGAGCTGCTCGTACTGGTCGATGCCGGCGCTGATGCCCTTGGGCACGCCGGGGCGCGCGATGCCGAACGGGCTGATGCCGACGGCGACGTGCGGCTTGTCGGCGTGCACGAGCGCGCGCATCTGCTGCACGAAGACGTCGATGTTCTTGCGCCGCCAGTCGGAGCGGCCGAGCGAGCCGCCGCCGCCGCGGTAGCGCGCGTAGCTGGCGTCGTCAGGGAACGGCTTGTTGCCCTCGGGGTACGGGTAGAAGTAGTCGTCGACGTGCACGCCATCGACGTCGTAGCGGCGCACGACGTCCTGGATCGTCGCCAGCGACCACTTCGCCGCCGTCGGGTTGCCCGGGTCCATCCACTGGTACTTGCCGTACGTCACGCACAGCTGCGGCGCCTTCTGCGTCACGTGCGAGGCGTGCGGGGCCGACTTGCAGGCCGGGTGCGAGGCGCGGAACGGGTTGAACCACGCGTGCAGTTGCAGGCCGCGCTGGTGGCAGCGGTCGATCAGGTAGGCGAGCGGGTCGAAGCCGCCGTCGGGGCGCTTGCCCTGCGCGTCGACGAGGAACTCCGACCATGGCTCCAGCTTGGACTCGTACAGCGCGTCACCGCACGGCCGCACCTGAAACACCAGCGCGTTGAGCTTGAGCTCGACGGCGCGCGCGACGATGGCCTCGAGCTCGATGCGCAACTGCGAGGCGGACAGGCCGGGGCGGCTCGGGAAGTCGATGTTGTCGACCGTCGCAACCCAGGCGCCGCGGAACTCGCGCGGCAGCGGCGGCGGCGCTTCGACCGCTTCCTGGCGGCCGGCAGTTGCGGCCGGCGCGGGGGTTGCTGCGGGTGTGGCGGCGG